>NZ_BTPT01000059.1:0-89612 GCF_054408565.1 Vallitalea sediminicola | reverse complement strand
CAATTCTTAGCTGGTCTTTTTTATTTTAAAGAGTTGCATAATCAAAAATTACAACCCTTTTTTTATAAAAATATGTTAATACAAGTATAATATTACACATATTTACTTATAATATACCACAAAACCAACTTATTACACAAGTATACATATTTCAAACAATTAAAAATTAAGTACAGCACATAAATATCAAACAATAATGAAAGTAAGTATCTTATATAACTATAAAAAAAGAATAAAAACCCCAATATTAATTGGATATTTTTATTCTTATATCGTTTAGTATATAAATATCAAGATTCTAAGTATTAATCATTATCTTTAATATGCTCGTGATCATAAAGATGATCCATACAATATTCATGATAACCATCGCATTTTGAGCAATATCTAAATTCTAAATTTTTATCGTCAAGCTCAGTTCTTCCACAAATAGTACATTTATGAACATAGTTTTTCTTATTACTGTTTAGACCTGCATTATATTGTTTTTTTCTGTAATAACTTGATGTTGTATTTTTAGTTCCTGTTACAATATCTTTTCCAAAGAAAATAAAGTAATTAATCAGTGCCATTACAGCTGCTAATCTCTCTGAGGAACTACCCATTATTATTATATAAGCGAAATATGCCCAGTTTAACCATGCTAGCCATTTCATCTTTACTGGTAGAATAAAGAACAGTAAAATTTCATAATCTGGATAAAGTCTTGCAAAAGCTAAGAATAATGATAAATTAATAAAGAATGAACTAACTACTGGAATATCTGTAATAAATGCACCTACTATAGCCCCTACAATTCCTAATAAATAATAAACATTAAACTTAAAACTTCCCCACTCATGTTCTAAAGTACTACCAATCATATAATAAAAATATAATACAAACACTAGAAAGATTGTACTGGTAGTAGGTGGAAAAAATACAAATGTAACTAATCTCCATATCTCACCATGTTTTATTAGTTCTGGTATTAGTGCTAAATTCAATGTAGTTTGCATAGGAGCAAACCTCATAAAAACATATACAAAAGCATTACACACAACAATATATAGCATTAGATTTCTAATTGCAAATCTACCTAGTTTTCTTTCTAATTTATTTAGAAATTTCATTGAATACCTCCTTACCCTATTTATATTTTAGTCATTATACATGTAATTTATTATGTGTTTTATTGGATGTGGTTGGTAAATTACATAATTATAGTAATTCTACTCCTTTGTTAATGTGAAGTCAATTAAAAAATTGGCTTCATTAGATATTATAAATTAGCTTCATTAGCTATAATTGCAAATAAATCAGTAAAACTGATTTATTCTGACTTGGTTATTGCAAAATAGTATATGTATATGTTTCGCCAGCTACTTGCTCGTCCTGAGCAAAAAGCTGGATTCGGCGTCCTGCCTCACTACTCCACATATACATATACTATTTTGCTTTAAGTATTCGTCAATATAATCACAAAACACTTTTTCTTCGATTCTAGATAACGATTGGCTAGTTCATATTTTTTAATATAAAAATATGGCAACTATATTTTGAATTAAAAAAGCTATAAGGTATATGTTAATAATTAGCTAACATGTACCTTATAGCTTAAAGGATAATTCCTATATCTTACTTAATTTATTAAAAGTATTTTTTAGTGAACTATACAGTTCATGGTAAACTTCATATGTTTTGTTGTACTGTTTTACATTTTCATCTATTGGATTTATTGTATTGGTTACTTTAATTAATTTGCCGCAAACTTCTTCAACTGTATGATGTTTGCCTGTTGCTACACATCCAAGAATAGCACCGCCTAAGGCAGGTCCTTGATTTGTGTTTATGGTATTGATATTGCAGTCAAAGATATCGGCTAATATCTGACGCCATAGATTACTCTTGGCTCCTCCACCTGATACTCGTACTTCTTTAATTGGTACACCTAGTTCTCTAAGTATCTCAAGTGAGTCTCTGAGTCCAAAGGATACTCCTTCTAGTATAGCTCTTGTCATATGTGCTCTTGTGTGGGTGATGGTAAGACCAATAAAGCATCCTCTTGCATCTGGGTCTGGATAAGGGGTTCTTTCTCCCATTAGGTATGGAAGAAATATAAGTCCATTGCTTCCTGGTTCTATCTCATCAGCTTCTTTCAGTAATTCGTCAAATGATATATTTTTATTAACTTCTTCTACCCACCATTTTAAGCATGAAGCTGCAGAAAGCATAACTCCCATGCTATGATATTTGTTATTGGCATGACAGAATGAATGTACTCTAGCTTCATCATCAACAGCAAATTTATCATGAGCAGCAAAAACTACTCCAGACGTTCCTAGAGCAACTGATATGATTCCTTCTTCTACAACTCCAGTTCCTACTGCTCCAGCTGCTTGATCACCTGCTCCGGCAGCTACAACCACATTAGAATCAATACCAAATTCTTCTCTTAGCTCTTCTTTCAAATAACCTACACTAGCAGATGATTCATATAGTTTTGGTAACATTCCTTCATTGATACTTAGATATTCCAAAACTTCTTTTGACCATGTTCGATTCTTTACATCTACCAATAGCATACCTGATGCATCAGAGACATCAGTTGAGAAATTTCCTGTTAGCTTATAATTTATATAGTCTTTTGGTAACATGATCTTGTTTATTTTATTAAATACCTCTGGTTCATTTTTTTTGACCCATAGAATCTTAGGTGCTGTAAATCCTGTTAAGGCTTTATTAGCTGTTAAATCTCTTAATCCAGCTTTCCCAAAATGATTGGTAATGTCATCGCACTCTTTTTGTGTTCTTTGGTCACACCATAGTAGTGCAGGTCTAAGAACATCATCATTTTCATCCAATATAACAAGCCCATGCATCTGTCCGCTAAGACCTATTGATTCTATTTCATCGTCATCAATATTTATTTTACCGACGAGTTCTTTCATTGCATCTCTAGTTGCAGACCACCAATCCTCTGGATTTTGTTCTGCATAATTTAATTTTGGATAATATATAGGATAATCTCTGACGCTTTCTCCTAATATATCCCCTTTTTCATTAACCGCAATAAGTTTAACTGAAGATGTTCCAAGGTCTATGCCTAAAAACATTATAAATCACTCCTCCTTCGTTTTGAGAACCTTAGTTATAAGGTTGTAGCTCCTGTTTTAATCAATTGATATACAGGTAATAAACCAGCCCCAATTATTGATGCTCGTCCTTTTAATAATGAATAGCCAATAATAGATTCTTCAATAGGATATAAGATACTCTCTCTATTAATATACTCTACCAATGTTTTTTCATATAACTCATGATATTTACTGATCTTCCCACCAATAATTATTTTTTCTGGGGATAATGTAAGTATTATATTTTCAATACCTACAGCCAGATATCTGATGTAATCATTGAAAACCTCACATGCTATGGTATCTTTTTTCTCAACTCTAGTTATTAGTTGACCTACAGTTCCTATTTTGCTGGTTGATTTATCATTATAACTTTTCAATAAAGCTGTTTCAGAAGCATACAATTCCCAGCATCCAGTACGACCGCAATTACATTTCATCCGATCATCTGTAATTCTCATATGACCAAATTCTCCAGCTCTCTTATTTGTACTTTTATATAGATGGTTCTGAATAATTATTCCTGCACCAATACCTTCCGTAATTGATACAAAAACCATATTGTTATAATGGGAAGACATACCTAGCTCCGATTCTCCTATAGCAGCAACATTGGCTTCATTTTCAATATATACAGGAAATCCAAAAAACTTCTCATAGGGTTGAAAGTCAAATCCTTTTACATTTATATTTGGAGCATTTTCTAAAACTAGTTTTTTTTCATCTACAATTCCTGGTAAAGAAAATCCAATACCTAATATTTTATTTCTATCAACTTCATTCTGTGTGATTATTGATTCAATAATTTCCTTTGTTATTGATAAAATCTCGTCAAAAGAATAGGTTTTGTTATATTGTGTAGATTCTTCAACTAGTATTTTTGCATCAAGGTCCATTAAGGCTATACTGATTTTCTTCGGAGATATGTTTATTCCAAAACTTAATCTAGATTCAGGTACAAATCTTATTAAAACCGGTTTCCTTCCTCCTGAAGATTCAGCTACCCCGCCTTCCTTGATTATTCCTATATCTATCAATTCATTTACTTTTGAAATTACAGTAGGAATACTAGTTCCTAATTCTTTCGCTATATCTTTAATTGTTATTTCTTTTTTCTTTCTTATAAGCTTTAATATTCTAGCTCTATTAGTTTCTTTGATTATCTGCTGATTTATTGTATCAAGCAATAACATATAACCACCATCTTTATCCTCTTATTTTCTATTACATGATTATAACATAATTCACTAATCTTAAGATAAATTAAATCATTGCTATAAAACCAGCAATGATTTAGTTATATTTATCACTTACAATATTATAAAAGCTGTCTACCTTTGATCTAATTATGAATTGTATATATAATCATTAACTATAGTTTCTAATAATTCTTGGCGACCGGATTCATTAACTATTTGATCATTCTCAAGAGCATAATCTGCTAATTCTTTCAGTCCTACTTTACCATCAACAATCTCTTTTCCTATCCCTTGTGTATAACTTTTGTATCTCTTTTCAACATATTCTTCTAGCGCATTATCTTCATATAGTTTAACTGCTGCTAATAGACCTTTTGCAAAATTATCCATTCCAGCAATATATCCATATAATAGATCATCCAACTCAAATGAACCTCTTCTTAACTTAGAATCGAAATTCAATCCTCCAGGTGCAATACCTCCGTTTTTAAGCACTTCATACATAGCTAAAGTACTGTCATAAATATTAGTTGGGAATTGATCTGTATCCCATCCAAGTAATATATCTCCTTGATTAGCATCAATGCTTCCAAGAGCATCATTAATTCTACAAGTGTGAAGTTCATGTTGGAATGTATGTCCTGCCAATGTTGCATGATTAGCTTCTATATTCATCTTGAAATATCCATCTAAATTATATTTTCTTAAGAAAGCAAGTACTGTAGCTGTATCAAAATCATATTGATGTTTTGTTGGTTCTTTTGGTTTAGGCTCAATTAAAAATTGTCCAGTAAATCCTATTTCTTTGGCATAATCAACAGCCATTTTTAAGAATCTAGCTAAGTTATCAAGTTCTAATCCCATATCAGTATTAAGTAATGTTTCGTATCCTTCACGTCCACCCCAGAAAACATAATTTTCTGCACCAAGGCGTTTTGCTACCTCAAGCATCTTTTTAACTTTTGCAGCACAATAAGCAAATACATCAGCATTACATGAAGTAGCAGCTCCATGTACGAATCTTGGATGACTAAACATATTGGATGTAGCCCATAATAATTTTATACCTGTTTCTTGTTGAAGCTTTTCTAGATAATCAACCATTTCATCAAGATTATCTAATGTTTCTTGTAAAGTTTTTCCTTCTGGTGCTACATCTATATCATGGAAACAATAATACTCCATGCCAAGAATCTGCATTAATTCAAAACCAGCTTTTGCTCTCTCTTTAGCAAGCTCCATACCCTCTAATCCATCCCAAGGTCTTACGTATGTTCCTAATCCAAATGGGTCAGAACCATTGGCTGCTAGAGTATGCCAGTAACTCATCGCAAAACGAAGATGCTCTTTCATTGGTTTACCAGCAACAACTTCATCCTTATTATAATACTTGAATGATAATGGATTCTTAGATTTTGGTCCTTCATATTTAACACTCTTCACATTAAAATAGCTCATTTTCATTTCTCCTTTTTATTGTTTTTAAAATGGTTTTAAAAAGTTTATAAAAAAATATTAAATTAAATTGTTCTTTGAATTAAATAAATTATAGCATATAGCAAAAACTTTTTCAAGTCATTTTAAAAAGTTTATATAGGATTATTATTATGCTATAATAACCCCATTGTTTTACTTAATCACTTTCACTAAAATCCTAATTCCTTATCCACAATCAATACTTTTAATCTATCTTCATCTTTTTGTCCCTGTATAACAGTTAGATAGTTACATATTCTTTCACTAGAAGTACAATCCACACATTTTTTCAAGTAAACACAAGGTGGTTTGTACCCTGCTCTTATTGCATTATTATTGGCTGATATATTCTTAGCTCTATCAACTGCTTCATCCAGAGTATCCACTACTTTATTAGCTCCAATAACTATGATTACATTATCCGGTCCATACATTAGCGAAGCAACTCTATTACCACTATGATCAATATTCACAATTTGTCCATCCATTGAAATGGCATTACTTCCACAAATATACCATTCTGTCGTAAGGGATTTCTTTTTTAACTCCTTAATTTGTTCTTCATTTTTTGCTGATGCCTTATCTATAACTTCATTTCCTCTATTACTCAGTTGATTAATAACATCAATTTGTTCTAGAGTCGTGGAATGTCCAATTCCAACCGAACACTTTGATGGTATCAATTCTAATATTCTTTGGTTCGTTTCTTCTACTGTATTATAAAATTCTGCCTTTATATTTCTTTGCTTAAAATTATCAATGATTACTTGTTTTGTTACATTGTCCATTTTAACCTTCCTCCTAGCATTATTTTATAAAGCTTATACCAACTTTTTAGTTATTAGATTATTAACTATTACTTCAACTGATTTATTAATAAAAGAATTCGCCTCCTATTCATCTATCCAATTATCATTATATAAGTAACAGAAAATTATATCTTCCCACTTCCCGTTAATCATCATATAATTTTTTATTAAATTACTTCCAACAAAACCTACTTTTCTCATAACGTTACCACTTTTTTCATTACTTGTACTGTAGCCTCCGCTAATTCTCATAAGATTAAGCTCTCTAAGCACATAATCTGCACCTAATTTAACAGCTTCTGTCATATATCCTTTGCCTTGTTCATCTTCGTCCATACTATATCCAATTTCACATGAACACATAGGTTTTTTCATAATAGATTCAAAGTTCAATACCCCAATAACTCTTTTATTATCTTCTTTCTCGAAGATAAATAATCTTAGTGCCTTGTTCTCTTTGGCATCTTTCAAACTTTTTTCAATCAATCTTTTCCAACGCTCTTTTTTTAGATAGCTATCATTATGCATGGGTTCAAATGGAGTCAAGTATTCTTTGTTTCTCAAGTGATAATTATATACTTCATCAATGTCATCATTTTCAGCCAATCTAAGTATTATTCTGTCACTTGCTATGTACGGTTTTCTATACATTACTACTTTCGCCTCCTTACATTCAATTATAACATATCTACCTTAAATGTGATATAAAAACAAATATTGTATTAATATTACTTTTTTTATTATAATTATCAATATGTTAAGAGACAATAATGTTATAGTAAAAAGGAACTACTCATAATACATTTTATCAAAGGTAGCCTAGTAAGATATTAAACAGAATATCTTATTGGCACTGATTACCAGAAAAATGTATTATGAGACAGCCCCTTTTTATTGGTTAATTATTTCAATAAAGCTTCAGGATCATAATATTCTATATTTAACCCTGTTGCTACATTTTCATAAGTTACCTTTCCATCATAAGTGTTAAGACCTAATAACAGTCTCTTATCCTCAAGCAAAGCTTCTTTAACACCTTTATTAGCGATTTTTACAAGGTATGGTAAAGTTACACCTGTTAGAGCATAAGTAGAAGTTCTAGGAACAGCTCCTGGCATATTAGCTACACTATAGTGGATAACCCCATATCTTTCATAACATGGATTGTCATGAGTTGTTATATGGTCTATAGTTTCTATTGAACCACCTTGGTCAATTGCTACATCAACAATAACAGAACCTTTCTTCATTGTTTTGACCATGTCTTCTTTTACTATTTTAGGCGCTTTTGCACCTTTAACAAGCACTGCACCAATTAATAAATCAGCTCTTTTAACCATTTGACTGATATTATAATCATTACAGATAAGTGTTGAAACTCTTCCACCAAATATATCATCTAATTGTGCAAGACGATGAGCATTGATATCAAGTATTGTAACTCTCGCACCAAGACCTAAAGCCATTTTTGCTGCATTAGTACCAACGATTCCTCCACCTATAATAACAACTTCTGCTGGTAAAACTCCAGGTACGCCACCAAGTAAAACACCCATTCCACCATTATATTTTTGAAGTAGATGTGCACCAACTTGAGTTGACATTCTCCCTGCAACTTCACTCATAGGAACAAGTAATGGTAGAGAACCATCTTTTTCTTCAACCGTTTCATAAGCTATACCAGTAACTTTTTTTCTAAGTAAAGCTTTAGTAAGAGGCTCATTAGGAGCAAGATGAAGATATGTATAAAGTGTTTGACCTTCTCTAAATAGATCATATTCACATTCTAAAGGCTCTTTCACTTTTACTATAATATCTGCTGTATCAAAGATATCAGTATTTTTTTCTTTTATAATCCCGCCTGCTTCAACATATTCTTCGTCGTTAATACCACTACCTAGACCTGCCTTTTTTTCTACATATACAGTATGACCATTTTTTACTAGATCACTTACACCTGCTGGAGTTAATCCTACTCTGTTTTCATTGTTTTTAATTTCCTTTAATACACCTATAATCATAAATTTCCTCCTCCTTAAAATAATTTATATATACTATATAGTATTAGCTGTAATCGGTATTAGCTAATTACTATATATTACCAACAGAATACTCAAGATAATTTCCCTTTAGATGTCTCCATAGATGGAATAATTGAGTGTGTATTCTTAACTGTAGATAGTACTACATTCGTCTTAGTCTTTTTAACACCTTGGATAGCTTTTATTTTATTCAACAGTTGTTCTAGAGCATATGTATCCTTAGTAATAATCTTTAATGAATAATCATATTCCCCTGCTATATATAAACAATCAAGTATTTCATCTGTTTCCATAACGTAGTTAATGAAATCATCAGTATACTTAGGTCTGTCAATTGCGATAAACATGATAGCCGTTAATCTTTTATTCAGATAAGTAGGATTGATTATCGTTGTATATTGATCTATGATACCACCTGATTCAAGTTTTTTTAGTCTATCACTTACGGCTGATATAGATAAATTAATCTGCGAGCTTATCTCCGAAACAGTAGATCTTGCATTTTGTTGCAATAGTCTTAAAATACTAATATCAATCGAATCCATATAGCCCTCTTTTCTAATAATATAATTGGCAACAACTCTTTTATGCATCCTATACTAAAATATAATATATTCATGTAATACAAACTCTATTAGTAATTTTTAAGTTTAATTAGTATTTTCAACAAAACAATTCTTGTATTTCTGTATTTATGCCTAAATTTTTATTATGTAAAATGTCTTATACTGTCAGTATATACTATGACAAACTATTTTTATATATTTTTGATTTAATTCAGTAATATTTTTTGTAATTCAAATGTTCACCTTTAATATTTTTTACCATTTTTTCGTTTTACTAATTTATATATATATTGATAAAAAAATAACTAAGTAACATGCGTTGTATATGTAAACTAATTATAATATAAGTCAAAAAATACATCTATTAATTATTATTAATCAATAGATGTATTTTCTTTTATTTAATAAAGCTTTATCTAATTATTGCCTAACATTATTCTTGGGCATTATGTGTATTCCCCTATTTTCAGTATCTAGAGCAGCTTCGTGTATTGCTTCTCCTAGAGTTGGATGAGCATGGATTGTTTTGATGATATCCTTAGTTTTTAGTTTATTTTGTATGGCTAAAGCACCTTCATGTATTAAATCAGATCCATGAGGTCCTAATATGTGCATACCTAATATAATATCATCTTCTTCACTGGCGATAATCTTAACAAATCCTTCATCTTCTCCTAGAGCCATAGCTTTCCCATTAGCTGAAAACATGAATTTACCAATTTTAACATTAATATTTTCTTCTTTCGCTTGTTGTTCTGTAATACCTACACAAGCAATCTCTGGAAATACAAATATACAGCTTGGTACTACTTCTGAACTTTCATCTGTACCTACTCCCATTATATGATTGACTACTTCAATTCCTTGATGGGAAGCTGCATGTGCAAGCATGATTTTACCATTCACATCGCCTATGGCATATATCCCTTTTACAGACGTCTGATAATTATCATCAACTTTGATACCTTTACTGTCATAATCAATAGCTGTTTCCCTTAATCCTATATTTCCCAGATTAGGTCTTCTACCCACAGCAACCAATACCTTATCTGCCTCTACTATCTTTTCTTTGTTTTTACTTTCGTAACATACTTGCAGTTTATTGTCCTCACTAATAATCTTAGTGACTTTTGAATTAGTCATAATATCAATTTTTTTTCTTTTTGCCATAGATTTAAAACGTTTTGAAATACCTATATCTACACCACTTAAAATATTTGGTAAAAATTCTATAACAGAAACTTGTGACCCAAAAGCGTTGAAGATACTGGCAAATTCCATGCCAACAACACCACCACCGATAATCACTAATTTTTCTGGTATTTTTTCACACTCCAACATTTCTTTGGTCGTATAAACATTTTCTTCATCAATTCCTTCAATAGGAGGTTTAACAGGCATTGAACCAGTAGCTATTATTATATTTTTCCCTTTGACAATCTCTTTATCGCCATTTGTTGTAATGATTTCAACAGTCTGCTGATCTTTTATTACACCTATTCCATTAATAACTTGAATACAGTTATCCTTCAATAACTTTTCAACGCCGCTGACTAATTTTTCTACTATATCGTTTTTTCTTTTAAGTACGTTCTTATAATTAATATTATAGCCTTCTAAGTCTATACCAAACTCTTCACTTTTACCTAATGTATTTATTATCTCAGCATTTCTATATAGAGCTTTTGTAGGTATGCACCCTCTATTAAGACAAGTTCCACCAAATCTATCCTGCTCTATTATACAAACATCTGCACCAAGCTGAGCAGCTCTTATGGCTGCGACATAACCACCAGGTCCACCACCAATTACAATAATATCTTTCATTCATCCACCTCCCACTTATTTATATTACTTTGTATAACGCAATATTGGTTTTCTAGCTGCTGTAACTTCATCTAGCCTTCTAACATGAGTTTTCAATGGAGCTTTTTTCAATTCTTCTGGATTATTAACGGATTCTTTTTTTATTTTAATCAGAGCTTCAATAAAACCATCAATAGTTTCCTTACTTTCAGTTTCTGTTGGCTCTATCATCAAAGCACTATCTATTATAAGTGGAAAATATATTGTAGGTGGATGATATCCATAATCCATAAGTCTCTTAGCAACATCTAGAGTTGTGACATGCCCTTCATTATCTCCCAGACCTCCTAAGACAAATTCATGTTTGCATACTTCATCAACTGGCAAGATATAATCATCCTTTAATCGTTCCTTCATATAATTGGCATTAAGAACTGCCAATCTACTTGCTTCTCGCAAACCTTCTGCACCCATGGTAAGAATATATGTGTAAGCTTTTACTAACACACCAAAATTACCATAGAAGTTTTTAACTGCTCCTATGGATGTTTCTGTATCATTTTTAAGGGTAAAACTGTCTCCTTCTTTTTCAACCATTGGCATAGGTAGGAATGGAACCAATTCTTCTACAACACCAACGGGTCCACTACCTGGACCTCCTCCACCATGAGGCGCAGAAAATGTTTTATGTAAATTCAGATGTACAATATCAAACCCCATATCTCCAGGACGTGTGATTCCCATATTTGCGTTCATATTAGCACCATCATAATATAATAGTCCGCCAACTTCATGAACTAACTCTGATATCTCTATGATATCCTTTTCAAACAGACCCAAAGTATTAGGATTAGTAAGCATAAGCCCTGCAACATCTGCATCCAATACTTCTTTTAGTGCTTTGATATCTACAATTCCCTTATCATTTGATTTAATCTCAACAGGAGTAAAACCTGCCATATTGGTACTTGCTGGATTAGTACCATGTGCAGAATCAGGAATAATAATTTTTTTCTTGTTATAATTCCCCTTATAATTATGATATGCCTTAACTATCATAAGACCTGTTAATTCGCCCTGTGCACCTGCAGCAGGTTGTAATGATACTCTTGACATACCTGTTATTTCTTGTAGACTTTCTTGTAGATTATACATTAGCTCTAATGACCCCTGAACTGTACTTTCTGGCTGTAGGGGATGAACTTCTGTAAAACCATCAAGAGAAGCCATATCTTCATTAATCTTCGGATTATATTTCATAGTACAAGAACCAAGAGGATAAAATCCAGTGTCCACACCAAAATTCTTATTAGATAATAACGTAAAATGACGTATTACATCTACTTCACTTACTTGTGGTAACTGGGCATCTTCTTTTCTAAGAAAATTTGCTGGAATAAGTTCCTCTATGCTAGTAGTAGGTACATCACACTCTGGAAGGCTATAACTTTTTCTGCCATCTTTTGAAACTTCAAAAATCAGTTTATCGTATTCTTTCATTTATATCGCCTCCATTATGTTTACTAAATCATCTATCTGATTTTTTGTTCTTTTTTCAGTTACACATAGGAGTATATCATCTTCATGATTATCATAATCTTTACCTAATTCGTAGCCACCAAGGATATTATTATGTAAAAGTTCTTTATTAACTATTTCAGGTTCTATACTACTCTTAACTACAAACTCCATAAAAAATGGTTTATTGAACTTAAGCTCATATTTACTGGATTTATTAATGAGTTCAGCTGCATAATGAGCTTTTTGCAGACAATTATTAGCTACTTCTTTTAATCCTTCTTTACCAAGAGTACTAAGATATATAGCCGCAGTCAGAGCGTTCAGACCTTGATTGGATGTAATATTTGAAGTTGCTTTATCACGTCTTATATGTTGCTCTCTAGCTTGTAGAGTTAATACAAATCCTCTCTTTCCATCGACATCTTCTGCTTGACCTACTATTCTACCTGGAAGTTTTCTCATTAATTTTTTTGTGCAAGCAATAAATCCTAAGTATGGACCACCGAAATTAAGTGGATTCCCTAGACTTTGTCCTTCGCCAATAACTATATCAGCACCAGATTCACCTGGACTTTTTAAAATAGCTAGTGAAATTGGCTCAGCATTAATCATTAATAGCCCTTTGGAATCATGAGTAATTTTTTCAACTTCGCTTACATCTTCTATAATTCCAAAAAAGTTAGGATTTTGAACAATGACGCCTGCAACCTCTTTATTCATTTTATTTCTTAAATCATCTATATCAGTAACTCCATCATTTTCTTCTATTTCTATAAGCTCTATTCCTTTAAATTTTGTATAAGTCTCTAGAACTTTTCTTGTGCCTGGACTCACAGTCTTAGAAACAGCAATTTTATTTCTCCTTGTGCTGGCACAAGCCATAAGTGCTCCCTCAGCTGTAGCTGTAGAACCGTCATATAATGAAGCATTGGCAACATCCATACCTGTTAATTCGCATATCATACTTTGATATTCAAAAATAGCCTGCAATGTGCCTTGACTGATTTCAGGTTGATATGGAGTGTAAGATGTATAGAATTCTGAGCGAGATGTTATATGTTTAATGATAGATGGAATATAGTGGTCATAAGCTCCTGCTCCTAAAAAACATACTAGATCATCTACCCCTTTATTACTATTAGCAATCTTCTTTATATAACTGCTAACTTCTAATTCACTCATTGGTTTCCCGATACTTAATAATTCCTTTAATCTTATCTTTTCAGGTATATCATTAAATAAATCATCTATACTTTCTACCCCAATAACCTCTAACATACTCTCTATATCTTCTTCTGTATGTGGCAAATATGGAAACATAAATTATATACCTCCTATCATATTAGTTTTTATTCTTTGCAAAAATCATTGTATTCTTCTGCATTCATTAGATTATCTATTTCTGTTTTATCCGCTAATTCAATTTTACAGATAAAGTTAGAATATGGATCAGCATTAATTGATTCAGGCTCATCTTCCAAGTCTTCATTAATCTCAACTACTGTTCCCCCAACAGGCATATAGATATCCGAAGCCGCTTTTACAGATTCAACAACACTAAACGCATCTTCCTTAGCGAATTCATCATCTATTTCAGGTAATTCCACATAAACTATTTGCCCCATAGCATGTTGTGCATAATCAGATACACCTACTATTGCAGTATCTCCATCCACTTTAACCCATTCATGATTTTTTGTGTAATAATAATCTTCCATAATCTTCATTATTAATTCCTCCTAAATTTATTATTTTTCATCTTATTTGATATAACCTATAAAGGTTAATTTTTGGATCTTGCTAATTTATATTCAACTTATTTAGAATAATTTTTCTTATAGAATTTTTTACTTACTACTTTAGCTGGTACTTGTTTTTTCCTAATCCTAACATTAACATCTGTACCCATTTTTGTATAATCCATATCAATTAAACCAAGAGCTACAGTTTTTCCTACTGATGGTGATTGATAACCAGTAGTGACAACCCCTATCTTTTCACCTTCTGGAGATAAAATATCATAACCATGTCTAGCTATGCCTTTTCCAAGTAATTCTATTCCAACGAGCTTTCTTGATAGTCCCTGTTCTTTTTGTTTCACTAGTACATCTTTCCCTATGAAATCTGTATCTAATTTAACAAAATATCCTAATGAAGCTTCTAGAGGAGTAATATCTTTATCGATTTCATTTCCATACAGAGGTAACGCAACCTCAAATCTAAGAGTATCTCTGCAACCTAATCCAGCAGGTTTTAATCCATCATCTTTCCCAGCTTCCATTATTTCTTCCCATATATTTACTATATTTTCTAGAGAAGTATATATTTCAAAACCATCTTCTCCAGTATATCCTGTTCTAGATACAATACATTTATTATTATTGACTATTACATTCTCATTGAATCTAAAAAATGTAATTGATGATAAATCAGTATCTGTCAATTTTTGAAGTATTTCTTGCGCTTTTGGTCCTTGCAGTGCAACTTCTGCTATATCATCACTTATGTTTTTAACCTCAACATTAAATGAACCTTTCTGCTCTACCATCCAATTGAAATCTTTTTCTATATTGCTTGCATTAATTACAAGAAGATAATCTGTGTCAGTATATTTATAGACCAACAAGTCATCAACAACACCACCGTTTTCATAACACATAAGCGCATACATAACTCCATTATCGGTAATAACTGATATATCATTGGTAACTAGATTCTGTATGTATTTTTCTGCTTCTTCTCCCTTGACTGTAACTTCACCCATATGACTTACATCAAACATTCCTGCATTTTTTCTCACAGCATTATGCTCTTCAAGAATACTCTCATAATATAATGGAAGTTCAAACCCTGCAAAATCCACTATATTTCCATTATATTTTTTATGAGTATCGTATAAAGCTGTTCTCTTACTTTGTTCCATATGTAAACCTCCCTTATTTATATATTGAACTTTAACATCCATGCACCCATATTAATAAGTTCAATATATTTTTCTTGATTTCATAAATTGAATAGAACTAAATATATTAGTGTATATAGCTAACAGTCCATCAGATAGTATAATTAAATAATAAAAAAGGATAAGAGAGCATTTTAATATAAATGCCGTCTTATCCTGTATTTTTACCTGAGAGATTCTATCATATAAGATATTGCTCCTTCGGTGCTTTCAAAAAGCTTTCCAGAATACCCATCCAATTACGATCCTTTTGCCTGAAAGATTCCATAGAAATATGGCATATTTCTAAGTTGCTTCTTCGGCTCCTCAATGGTATCTCTCGCAATTTTCACATAGGATTCATTATTCAATTATTCTTAAATGATATTATACACTAATATATATGTTAATGAGTATTATAAGTTACCACTCATCATTTATAATTTCATATTAATGTATTATCACAAATATTTCAAGTGTTTTTGTAAAATATGTTAATAAATATTGATAAAAATAAATTATTGATATCTAATCATTAATCATAAAAGTGATTATACCAAAACTTTCATCTTTCATTCTATCAAAGCTTTCTTGTGCATTAGTTGTTTCAATAAGGTCAAGAGAATAGCAGTATTCTGTTATACCTGATAAATCCATCTTGAAATTTGTCTCCCATGTATTATTCATAATCCATGAGTACACATCTCTCTTGTTATTCTTTTCCTTATTATCACATAGAACTATTTGATGATGTTTCAATTCTCCCATATATATAAGCGGTGTATCTTTTGTTTGGATTAAAATAGTGTTCTTGTCTGATTCATATATCAAACCATTATCCACAAGATAATACTCCATACAAGTACCTGGAATCTGGTCTATACCTGGTCTCATAACAGCATCACTTTTATCAATATACTTTGTTGCGTCAAGATTATCAAGTGTCAATGGTAGATATATACTTTCAATATCTGTAGATAATGTTTTAGCTATTTTGTATTTAAACTCTAATTTTGGTAATGTATTATATAATTTGATGACCACTGAGCTAAAATAAGTACCTTCCAATTCATAAATAAGTTCAATGATTGTAAAAATCTCACCATTATCAATAATCTTAATATCAGTTAATTCTCCTATATGTTTTTCTGCATGAAGTCCTCGTACATTTCTACCTAAAAGTCTTCTTTCTTCATAGACATCCGTTTTGACTGGTGTCCTTTCATATATAGGAGTAAAGAATGCACTATCTCCTTCTTTTAACATCTCTACTTGGTCCACCTTATTATAAAAAGAAGTAACTCCTTTACCTATTTCATAAGATATTTTGAAGTAATCATTTTCTATTCCATAAGGAATTTTATAACTTGTTGTATCATAATCATTAACAATATCTTTTACTCTCTCTGCTCCTACATAAGCTACTCTTGTATTAACGATCTCTTTTTGATGTACTTCTTCATAGCTATAGATTTTTTCTTCATTTGCTTCAAAAGTATCCACAAAGCTAATTAAAACACCTCTTGGATGTGAAGAAGTCTGAGCTTTAATTTCCTCTCCTGTTGATTCAGAAATAACTTTTACTCCTTCGTATTTCCACACTTCAATATAGAATTCTACAACATTTTCACAACTTCTATTAGATGGATTTATTGCTTTTATTTTACCACTCAAATCATAATAACGAAGCTTATCACCTTTTTTATGAGTAATTCGATTAAGATTTTTAGCTGATGCCTCATGTGCTTTTGATGCATAGCTTATATTTCTAATATCTAGATTTTGCACCATAGTATCATAAGGATTCGTAATTGTAGAAGAATGACCCCAAGTATGTTCAGCAAATAGCAACATATTATCTTCTGCTTCTTTTACTAATTTGTCGTTACTTATCTTTCCATCTTCATCTAATCTATCACATAAATTGTACATTCTTTGTGCTTCCTTATAATGCTTCACTGCATAAGGAGTACTTCCTACTCCATTAGCCCACCAATCAGTTAAATCCCCTGTGTATACTGGCGCATCTTTTACCTCATCTTTAATTTTATCATAAAATTCTTGAACAGTTACCATCTCTAATTTAATCTCATCACCATAAACCTCGTTAAAGTCTTTTATAGTTCTAATAATATCTGTGTTTGGTGGAGCATTATCACTAAATACACCCGATACACATGTAGGGATGAAATCATAATCATATCCATTTTCAACGCATTGTTCAAGATAATTTACTATATTATTTTTAAGTGCATCAATATGATTCTGAGGCTGACTTTTACCAAAATAATTTTCTGTCATGAAATTTATGTTTTTATTATAAATTATACCTAGCGCATTACCCAAATTGTAATGTTCTCCACTGTATACCAATAATTTTTTACCTTCCTTATTTTCCCAATAATAAGGTTTTTGGTTTTGATAAAGAGGATACATTCCATGATGAGTATGAATGTTAGTAAATAGAAATTCAATATTGTTATCTAATAATACATCAAATGTTCCTAGGGAAATTCCATTGACATCTGCATTCATAGCTACTTTTACATCTATATCCTGTTCTCTAAATATATCAACCATTTGCTTTGTTCTTTTTTTAAGTACTTTCTTATCAACTAGGTCATTAAAATTAAGATACGTAGCAGATAATCCAATATTATTGGATTTAATCAAATCATATAAATCGTTTTTTTCTTGTTCTGTAGCTTCTTCCAAGAATCTTTCTACACAATAATATGTTTCACAATTCCATTTGAAGTCTTTATCGATTGTTCCGTTTTTATAGCCTTCTTTAATAGTTTTTACTGCTGTTTTGATATAATCAACATGAGTATAGATAATTCTTTCTTGTAAATCAGTATAACCTATATCAGTATGTGAATGATGAATGATATACATAGTCCATTTTCTATCTAGCATATTATAAAAGCCTCCTTAGTATTGTTCCAATATATTACTTCCAAATAATGATATACCAATCTTTCAATAAAATATTGTTTAATCTTGTTTATTTTTTGTTTTATTTTGTCTTGTTTCTTTACATTTTATCCTGATTTTTTTATAAATATTTTGTCATCGTTTTACTTTTTTGTCAAAACAACATATATAATTAGAAATTGGTAATACTTATTATATGATTAGATAAAATAATTAATCGAGGAAGTGATTAAATGGATTTAACTGATTCTTTATGTTGTCCTGTCTGCAATTCTACTAAGTTAATGGCAAAACATACAGCTACTTTCACCTATTCATATAAAATAGGAACTGCTAATAATACTGTAAAGGATAATGATAGAAATCTCTCTTTTGAATTTGATAGTAGAGAAAATGGCGAGTCTATTCAATACATCCAATGTGAAAATTGCGGTACTAAATTCCCCTGTGATTTTAATCTTAGTCCTGACGAATTTGACTTTACCATACTACAAAAAGCAATACGTTCTGACCAAACTAGAAAACCAGAGTTTTTAGGATAGGAGTTTAATATGAAATTATCAAAAAACCTAACAAAAAATATAGATACGATTAATAAACTCCTACCTATTAAAAAAAGTTTTGATATTATTGGAAGAGATCTTATTTTTGGCAAAACAAAGGGTTATCTTATTTTCATTGATGGATTTGCTAAAGACGACATTATGTTATGGTTACTTGAAAACCTTCAGAATCTGCCTACAAAAGATACAACCATCAATGATTTGAATTTATGGATTTCCAGTCATATAGGATATATAGAAGTTGAAACATTCAATGATTACAATACACTTCAAAATTCTGTCTTATCAGGAGCAGTTGGACTTCTATTAGAAAATCAATCTGAAGGAATAATAATTGATGCTAGAACTTATCCCGCTAGAGGTCCTGAAGAACCAGATCTTGAAAAAGTAACTAGAGGTTCTCGTGACGGACTAGTAGAGACTATTATTTTTAATACAGCATTAATAAGGCGCAGAGTAAGAGATGCCAGATTAATCTTTGAAATGACAACAATCGGAAAACGTTCCAAAACAGATGTATCAATTGGTTATATAGCAGATTTGGTTGATGATGAACTACTTGATGATCTTCATAAAAAGATTGATAATATTCAAGTTGAGTCCCTTATAATGGCTGAAAAATCTCTGGAAGAACTTCTAATAAAGAAAAAATGGTATAATCCTATGCCCCAAGTACGTTTTACAGAACGACCGGATGTGGTTTCAGCTCATTTACTTGAAGGTCATATTGCCATTATAGTAGATACATCACCAAGTGTAATATTGCTACCTACCACTTTTTTTCATTTTACTCAGCATTCAGAAGACTACTATCAAAATCCTTTAGTGGGAACTTATATAAGATGGGTAAGGTTTTTATCCATTTTCATAGCTATGGTACTATCACCCCTTTGGCTTTTGATGGCACTGAATCCATCTTATCTACCTGAAGCATTAAAATTTATTGGTCCAGAAGAAGTTGGTAACATTCCTTTATTTATTCAATTTATCATACTAGAAATAGGTTTGGATATGCTAAGGATTGCTTCAATCCATACACCTAATACTCTATCTACTTCACTTGGTATCATAGGTGGACTAATTCTTAGCCAATTCGCTGTAGATGTAGGTTGGTTTATTCCAGAAACCATATTGTATATGGCAATTGTAGGTATTTGCACTTTTGCTTCTCCAAGTATTGAATTCGCACTGGCGATACGATTATTCAGATTATTCTTATTGCTGTTGACTGGTCTATTTAATGTTTATGGATTTTTTGCAGGTATTATAATCATACTTATCATTATTGGAACTACTAAAACCTTTAGTGGTATGCGTTATACATGGCCTCTTATCCCCTTCAACGGAAAAGCTCTTTCTAATGTATTACTGCGAAAACCTATAATTGAAATCAAAAGAAACAGCAAAAAATATAAAGATAATCATAAATCAAAATAAAAGTAATATTAGTATACTAATATTACTTTTATTTTATCTCTTTATTCACCTGCTAATGCCTCTACAACTAAAGGAAGATGATTATAAGACGCAGGTTCTCTGTTAAAATTCTTGTAAAATTTTATATTATGGAATCCTAGTTGCTCAAGATATGATATTAATTGTTTTTTTAATAAGGGGTACAGGTAGATTTCATTTGATATTATTTCTCCTGTATCTTTTATTGTTAATCTAGTCTCAAAAATCAATCTTTCATCTCTAATCTGTTCAGAATAGAACCTTTCAAATTTTATATATTCATTTTCTATGATTGGCAATTCTTTAATGCATTTATCTAAGATAAACTGATAATTCAATATCTGAATCAAAATCTTTCCATTTACTTTTAGAACAGCTTTCATATTCCTGATAGCATTAAATATTTCCTCCTCATTAGTTAAGTGAACTAATGTATTACCAAAACAAGTAACTATATCAAAACTGTTACTTTCAAAACTGTGTTCTATTTTCAACATATTCATAACCTGAAAAGATATATTATCGTTTTTGAAATTGCTAGCTGCATATTTAATCATCTCTGAGTTTAGGTCTATTCCAACAACCTTGACACCTTTTTCACCAATTGTTCCAGCCATATGTCCTGTAGCACAGCCAATATCCAATAACTTGCATGTAGAATACTCTGAAATACTACCCAACACATAGTTAACCATACTTTCTTTCATAGGAAATATATTATCATAAGACTTAGAAATACTTTCATAAAAACTCATATTATCCCCCCTACTCTTCTAGATTGTTCCAATAGGATTTTAATTCTTCATATCCAATCAATGATTGAACCTTGTTTTCGCCACGTATAGAACCATTAAGCCTAGCTATAGATAGTTCAATACCCATCAAATCATCTCTCTCAACACTGAATTGTACTCTTTTTCTTACCTTATCCCATGCATCTTTCAACTTATCTATATCTTCTAGACCTTTTATCCAATCACTATTAACTATATCGTCATTAATGTTTTGCATCAATACTTCTACATCATCTTGATTACCGAAAGATTTTTTCAACAGCCCTCCTGAATTCATTATCAGGATAAATATTCCAAGAAGAATACAAGTACATATAATTATTATCAGCTTTTTCATTTAACAATGTTCCTTTCATATTATAACAATTTTATAATAATCTATCATCAACATGATCCCTATATAGGTCAATATATAATTCTCCATCTGTATTAAGTGAAGCTAGATAAACTTCTAATGGACTTTTAATTCCTCTAGTCTTTAATTGGCTATATAACCACTTTTCATCTAAATTGACATTTTTCAGATTATATTCCAGTATAACACCATTATAGATTAACTCTGTACTGAGACCAACATAATCTGTTGATATATTCATATCCTTTGGTGTTAAATTTTGAAATTGGGATTTTTTTAGCACAGTTAATTTCCCATTAGTTTCTAGTACTGCAAATTCAACTTGGTTGATATCAAAAATATTGTTCATTCTTAGCTGTTCTAATAATTCATATAAACTATATCTTAATTTCTTTAAGTTCTTCTCAAGTATTTTGCCATTTGCTATCAATACTCTAGGTTTTCCATTGATGTATTCTGCCATTATAGGGAATTTTATTGTAAGTACCTGAACAAAATATACAAGTGCTGCCCATACTACCAATCCTACCCAATGAGGCCATGCAGCTGAACTTAAATCAGTGGTAAGCGTAGATGCCATTGAACCGATAGTTATTCCCAGAATATATTCAAAAAGCGTCAATTGACTGACTTGTTGTTTCCCAAGAAAACGTGTAAATATTAATAATGAAATAAAACCTATTACACCTCTTACAATAACCACAAGACTCTCATTCAAACTTATCACCTCTCACATTAGTATTTACTAATTTCATAAATATTATGTTGTAACTATATAAGTTATATATATGCAAAATGTAAGTGGGTTTACCATTATCTCTTCACGTATTTATTTACATGGCATATTATATTAAAAAAGGTTTCTACTATCTAATATAGGAATTATTTTGATTATTAATGATTGGCTTTAATATAGTTAGTCATTGATATTTTTATAGATCTTCAATTCGTGACAAGAGCTATTATATTAAGCTCTGTTACGGATTGAAGTAATAGATAAATGAGGTGGACTTTTATGCATTACTACTCTTACCAACCAAATTATAAATATCTTGTAGTAGGTACTGATGTATCAATTCCTTTATCTAACGGTAAATACACTAAAGAAATTAACTTTGATAATGCTGCAACTACACCACCATTAACATCTGTTATGAAAGCAATAAACGATTTCGCTCCTTGGTATTCATCTATTCATCGGGGAACAGGTTATAAATCCAAGCTTTCTTCTGAGATATACGATACTACTAGAAAAACTGTAGCCAAATTCGTTAATATGGATAATGACTATTCCACAGTTATATTTGTTAAAAATACTACAGAAGCAATTAATAAAATATCCAATAAATTATCACAAGTAGTTCATAATGGGATAATTCTTTCTTCATTTATGGAACATCATTCTAATGACTTACCTTGGAGAAAAAATTTCAAAGTAGACTATATCAACGTAGATAGTAAAGGTAATCTATCCATACAAGACTGTGAACAAAAGTTAAAAAAATATAACGGAAGAATACGACTAGTCGTTATTTCCGGTGCTTCTAATGTCACTGGATACAAAACTGATATCCATGATTTTGCCAGACTAGCCCATAAATATGGTGCCAAAATCCTTGTAGACGGTGCGCAGCTTATACCTCATTCACCTATCGATATGAAACCATCTTATTCAAGTGATCATATAGACTATCTCGTTTTTTCTGGTCATAAAATATATGCACCTTTTGGTACTGGTGTCCTTATAGGTCCTAAGAATGTTTTTAAGTATGGTTCTCCTACTCAAGTTGGTGGTGGAACTGTGAAAATCGTTACACCCAAATATGTAATGTGGGATGATGTACCTTATAAAGAGGAAGCAGGAACCCCTAATATAATGGGAGTAGTTGCACTTAATTCTTCATTAAAGACCATGAAAAAAATTGGTATGCATAATATAGAAGATATGGAATTAAACTTGACTGAATATACATTAAATAAGTTAAATCAGATAAAAGATGTTACCATATATGGTAATGGAAATAATTGTGCCAATAGAATAGGTATTATTACCTTCAATATAAAAGGACTCCATCATTCAGTAGTAGCTAATATTCTATCAAAAGAAGCTGGAATAAGCGTAAGAAGTGGATGTTTCTGTGCTCAGCCTTATGTGCAAAAATTATTAAGACTATCTAAAAATGATATCAATGAACTTAGAAAAAACCCTCGTTATCCGCGTCCCGGTATGGTTAGGATAAGTTTTGGATTGTATAATGATTATTCAGAAGTTGACATATTGATACAATTAATAGAAAAAATAGTAAAAAACAAATCATATTATTTTAAAAAATACCCTTCTAAACATCCTGAAATCTCAAGTTCTGCAAGATATTAGAATAATAATTTTCATATTTAATTTAAAAATTGAGGGGCGAAATGCCCCTCTAATTATTATTCTGCAACTTTTATTCTAATGAAATCTTTCTTACTAATTAATTCTCCGCTCTCTGGATCTTGACTAATAACCTTGCCACTGCTATATGATGAATCCTCAACAGTCTCAAAAATAATTGTCAAGTCATTTTCTTCTGCAATATCTTCAATTTCACTTACTGAGTATTCCGAGAAATTAATCACACTATATAATTCTCCTAGAGAAACTACAACCTCAATATTAGTATCCAAATCTGCATTAGTTTGGTTATATATGTTTTGAGAAAAAATCAATCCATAATCTTTATCTTGAATATGCAATTCTGTTTTAGTTATTATTAACTGAGCACCTTTACTATTTTGTTCATCAACCCATTCTTGTAATTCTGTAACAGGTCTATCAACAAATTTAGGTATGTTTATGGTATCTCCCAAGGAATAATAAACTGTGACATAAGTACCTTTATTGACTTTAGTTCCCGTTTCAATTGATTGCGAAAGGAATTTCCCTGTGCTAGTTCCCTGTTGATATATTTCCACAACCTCTACATTAAGGTCACTTGTTTGTGAATAGTTGCTTGCTTCACTCTTGCTCATATTCATAAACGATGGAACTGTTAAACCTGATGATATAGTAATTTCAATATTAGAAGACAGCTCAATATCATCATTATAAATATTTTGAGTTATTATTTTCCCATATTCTAATCCTGTACCTGCTTGTTCATTAACAATCAAATCAATATTTGCCCCATTATCATTAGCTTCTTCAATCCATTCTTGTAGATCCTGCTTTAATTCATTTATGAAGCTTGGTACAGTTATCCTGTCTCCAAGAGAATATTCCACCCTTATCTCCATTCCTTCTTCAACTACTTCTTCTGCCCTTATGGATTGAGATAAGAAATCTCCCTCTCTGGTGCCTTTAACATATTTCTCTATCACTTTAACATCTATCGAATCATCATCATATTCTTCTGCTTCAGTTACAGTTAAATTACTGAAATCTGGAACAACTATTTCTTCTCCTTTTGAAACAATAAAATTCAGTACCTCATCACCTAATAATTCATCTCCATCAGGAATACTCTGATACATTATTTTATCCTTTTCATAAATAGAATTATATTCATAAGTATAATTATAATCTATTCCATTGCTCTTAGCCCATATATCTACATCAAGTAATGCCCTATTAAGGAAATTATCCATAACTATGGTTTCTTCCTCTTCTTCTTCAATACCTTTTGAAATAACAAATCTTACTGTATCTCCTTCTTTTATTTCTTCTTCAGCTTTTATGCTTTGGTATGAGATACTATCTTCTGGATATATATCACTATACTCGTATGAATAAGTATATCTTATACGATTATTTTTGGTCCAGACATCAGCATCAATTATAGTTCTATTCAAAAAGTTTTCCATTATAATTGTTTCATTTTTTTCTCCTGTTGATATGACAATTGAGAATACCTGATTGACATCCATTTCTTCTCCAGACTTGACACTTTGATTGATTATGATATCTTCCTCATATAACGAACTTGTCTCGTATGTATAAGTAAATTCGATATTATTATTTTTTGCCCATATATCTACATCAATCATTGTTTTATTGATAAAGTCTGGTACTACTACTGTATCAACTGTTTCTGTATAACTAATAGCAAATTCTATTTCAGAACTTCTGACAAAAGTTTCATTCGTAGCACCTATCAGTTCATATGATATTAAGTAATTAGATGGTATCTCTTCACTTTCAATATTATTGAAGTTATAATTAATTATGCCATTTTGTTCAATCCAATTTTCAATACTTGTTTTGGACCAGCTAGTATCAAAATCTGGAATTTTAATCTTTTCATAAGGGTCTCTACCTTCTGAAATCACTAATTTTACAGTGGAATCTTTTTTTATTTTTTCTCCAGGTTTTATATCTTGAGATATAATATAATCATCTTGTATTTCATTGCTGTATTCTTCTTCATAAGTAAGTATAATGTTTTTATCATTAGCCCATACTGCTGCATCTTCATATAGCATGTTAGAAAAATCTATCAATTCTGTTTTTCTATTAACTATGAAATAGATACTTAATACAGCAACTATTAATATGATTATTTGAATAATCCACTTCTTGTAATTGCTATTTTTTTGGTATGTAAATTCTTCTTGTTCAAAACTAGCAGTCTTAGTCTCATTAAGATTAGACAGAAAATCCCTTTTGTCATTATCATCTTCAATATTATTTACTTCTTCTATAGTATCTTTTTCTATAGTATCTATTTTAGCTTCATTCTCTATTTTATCATTATGAATTTCTTCTTTAGTACCCGATTGCGTATCTTCATTTAGATTGAAATTGAATCCATCTTGGAATATATCCTTATTCTTATTACTATCCATGTGCTACATCCTTTCAGTAAGCTTACCTTCAACCAACTTTAACTGAATATCGCTAAGACCTGCTATACTATCTGAATGAGTAACAACAATAACACATTTATTATATTCTTTCGCTAACATCCTTAATATCTTTATTATTTCTTTTTCAGTTGCAGTATCTAGATTTCCAGTAGGTTCATCAGCCATTATTAAGTCTACATTAGTTGCAAGTCCTCTAGCTATGGCAACACGCTGTTGCTCTCCTCCAGATAATTTATATATGCTTCTTTCAGCTTTTGTCTTAACTATGCCAAATTGGTCAAGCAAATTCAGTGCAGTGGTATAATGAGGCTTTGGAACCTGGTTATTAGTTATTTCCATTACATTGACTACATTTTCAACAGCTGTAAGATATGGAATTAGATTAAACTGTTGGAATACAAAAGAAAGATTATTTCTTCTGTATTTTCCAAGTCCTATCTGATTGACATTTTTACCTTCAAAATAAACATTTCCTTCTTGGGCTTTTTCCAATCCCCCAGCAATCGCCAGTAAAGTAGTTTTTCCACTTCCTGATGGTCCTAGTATAGAATAAAATTTCCCTCTTTCAAAAGTATAATCTAGCTCACTTAGAATCATTCTTTTATTATTACCATCTATATATCCATAAGATATATTTTCTAATCTTAATATGGACATTCTCTCATCTCCTTTAAGTCCTATTAATTAAAATCTGTTTTGGATTGAATCTCATAACATATAGCGAAGGTATTATGGTACTTATTATGGACATAAGCAAACCTAAACCAAACAATTGTACTAATGCAGTTATATCAAAGTTTATATCTACTTTGTTATTATCCAATGACAACTTATCATTATTTTGCATTCTATTATTGCTCATACCAAATTTATTACCTGGTAATTTTACTGATTTATCTGTACTTACACTACCTTGACCTATTGATTTCATCATAAATCCTCCATTATTATTATTATTAGAGTCGCTGATGATATCACTTTCTAATACTGTTGAACTTATTTTTTCTCCTATTATAGAACCTGTAAAAGAAGATAGTACAAATGCTATAATAGCTATTATTGTTACTTCTATAACAAATTGCACAACTATTTTCACTTTACTTTCACCTACAGCTAACATGATACCTATTTCTTCTTTACGTTCATTTACTGTAAGAGCAGTAATCAACCCTATTATGGCAGCACCAGCAATAGCAATAA
This sequence comes from Vallitalea sediminicola, assembly GCF_054408565.1. Taxonomy (NCBI): domain Bacteria; kingdom Bacillati; phylum Bacillota; class Clostridia; order Lachnospirales; family Vallitaleaceae; genus Vallitalea; species Vallitalea sediminicola. The sequence continues at coordinate 61,987 of NZ_BTPT01000059.1, read as the reverse complement.
TTATAACCATAATTTTTGCTATGACCCCTAATTTTTCAATAGGTCCCATAACGCTATTGTATAGAGCATCATTAGCGTCTAACTTACCATAATTGAATTTAATTTTATTCTCTGCTTCTAATTTATATTCATCAGTATATAGCGGATCTTTTAAATGAATAACATTGGTTGTTATTAGTAAATGATCTAATTCTTCATCTGATAAACCTATAGATTTAAGTATATTGAAAGGAACATATAAACGGTTTTGAGGCAATAATGAATATCCTCCCTTACCAATTAGTCTTTGCTCAACTTCTTCATTAGTCTTATATATCCCAACAATCCTTAATTCCAATTCTACATCTTCATTATCTAGTACTGAAACAGTAGTGGTTATTGTATCGCCTATTTTCAAGTTATTGTCTGAAGCTATTGTTTCTTCAACAAGTACAACATTCTCACCAGAATTAATTTGATCTATAGATGGAAATTCCCCTTCCACAAGTTCTGCATTCCCATTACCAAAATCAGTTGGTTCTACAGCATTGAAGAGCTTTATATCAAAAATATGATTAGAAATATTAGCTCCTCCTGTATCTTGGGTATAAGACTCTAGTTGTTGGATATTAGCCTCAAAAGATACCGACATATCATAGCTGTCCACATACTCTGAATCAACCACTTTCATAATATTGCTGTAGGTAGGACCACCTTTCTCTGTTAATTTTTCGGAAGTAATGACCCCTCCCATGAAACTGGCTTTAATTATTGATGAATCTTCGTTATTGAGTACTCCTTTTAATGAATCTTCAATAATGCTTTCATTATCAACAATATAATTTACATCTGCACCAATACTTATTCTTGTCTGCTCTTGCGCTTTTACAGTGGCATTATAGACCAACAATCCTGCTAGAACAAAATTGGCTATTATTAAGAAAATAATACCTAATAACAAAGTTTTACCTTTTTTATTTTTTATGTATTTTAATGCTCTTTTTATAAAATACACTTATGAAAACCTCCCTTAACACGTTAGTAGGTTAATTCTACCAATAAATATTGGTGATATTATGTATTAATTATGTGAAATTATGTGATGACTTCCAATTACTGATAATAAGGATTTTTGCTATCTTAACAGGCTAATAACAATTACTATGGCCAAAAAAAGCTGTATCATGAACACTTTACACCATATACCAATTAAGGTAATTTCATAAAATGTTACATGAACAGCCCATTTTTTATTAATACTCTCTAACTTAAATTATCAATTTCCTCACTTATATTTTCCCATTCTTTTAGAAGCTTACTGAGATTTTCTTTCTGTTTACATTGCTTAATTGAAATTTCATTCAGTTTAACTGCATCTGTACTATTTCTTAACATATCCTTATCTAATTCATCAATAAAATTTTCAATAGAATCTATTTCTATTTCAATTGACTCTAATTGCTTTTCTTTTTTCTTTACCACTTTTTCATTATCGTTTGTATTTCTGTGCTTATATTTGTTATTCTTCTTATCCAATGAACCATTAAGTTTAATAATAGTTTCTGTTTTTTTCAGTAGTTCATTTTTATAATATTCATAATCTCCATTATAGAATTCTAACTTCCTATTTTCTATCTCACCTATTTTAGTAGCTATTTTATTGATAAAATAACGGTCATGAGAAACAAATAATATAGTACCCTTAAAATCAAGTAAGGTCTCTTCTAGAATTTCCCTTGAATCAATATCCAAATGATTAGTTGGTTCGTCTAATATCATGAAATTTACTTTTTCATACAAAAGCATACATAATTTCAATCTGCTTTTTTCTCCCCCAGATAATATACTTATTTTTTTAAATACGTCATCTTTAATAAATAATACCTTAGATAATTCTGTTCTTGCCTCTCCAATCGTTATATTGTATTTATATTGAAAAGCTTCAAGTATAGACGTATTCTCATTTTCAAATTTAACTTCTTGGGGTAAATATCCAATCTTTATATTTGAACCATATTTTATACTACCTATATCACTTTTTAATTCTTCCATAACAATTTTTATCAAAGTAGATTTGCCTGTACCATTATCGCCAAGCACCGCTAAGCTGTCTTGATAAAACAATGTTAGATTAAGACCAGAAAATAACCTTTTGCTATCAAAACTTTTTTCAATACCTTTGATGACTAAGACTTCTTTTCCTGTTCTATCAAATCCCTTATTAAATAATTTTATCTTAGTTTTTTCTAGAACAGGTTTATCTAATTTTTCCATTTTGACTAATCGTTTTTCTAACTCTTTTGCCCTTACATACATTTTATCGCTATCACGCATTTTACCCCAAATACGATATCTTTTAATCTGTTCTTCCATCTTATTTATTTTCTTTTGATTTTCCTTATATCTATTGAACGCTTCAATAAAACGTCTTTCTTTTTCAACTAGATAATATGTGTAGTTACCATGATATATGGAAGCTCCGCTATAATCTAATTCAACGATTTTATTGACAACCCGATCCAAAAAATATCTATCATGAGATATGATCAATACTGAACCTCTATATTCTTTCAGGTATTCTTCCAACCATTCAATAGATTTCAGATCCAGATGATTAGAAGGTTCATCAAGAAGTAACAACTCTGGTTTTTCCAATAATATCTTTCCAAGCATTATCTTAGATTTTTCACCACCACTTAAGTTAGCAAATTTCATCTTTTGCATAGAATCAGATATCTGAAGTCCAATTGTTACTTTGCTCATCTTCTCATCAATATCATATCCTCCTAGAATCTCAAATCGTTCTTGAAGATGACCGTATTCTTTCATAAGTTTATCAATATGTTTATCTTCATTGGATAAAGAATGTTCAATATCCACCATTTTCTTTTTGATATCATATACCTCTTCAAATGCCAGATAAAGCACTTCTCTAACATTATAATCTTCTTCAAAAACAGGTATTTGGTCAAGATATCCTAGCGTTACACCCTTACGATAAAATACTTCTCCTTCATAATCTTCATGATCCATAAGAATTTTCATTATGGTTGTTTTACCTGTTCCATTCCTACCAATCAATCCAACTATTTCTCCTGTTTTTATATCAAAACTAACATTTTCAAATATTTTATTAGCTCCAAAACTCTTTGTCAAATTATTAATCCCCAATTCTATCATTTAATCATACCTTTCATTTTAATTTATATTTGAACGCAAAAAATCCTAGACATTAGTCTAGGATTAATAAACAATTATATATATATATGCTATACTTACCTTATCTAGGTATCAGTATTATCATACATACATCCTTCAACTAACTTATTATTTAATGGATATTTAAAAATGGACGCACCTGTAGTAGGACCATCATAAATTGCTGTTATATTTCTTTTAAATACCATCCATAAATCAGTTGATTGAGTCATCTTTTACACACCTTTTCTTAATTATAAGCCTATATTTCAAGCATTTTCTATCATACTTAACAATAAAATTCGTTCATGATTTACTGCTTATCATTAATAATTTTATCACAAGATTTGCTTCTAGTCAAATTATCAAATATCAATATCCCTAACAATACTAAAGCATTAAAATATGCCATGTTCAATATAAATATTGCAACGTCAATAATCAAAGTAATGTCCATTATTTCACATTTGTTTTATACATCAATTCCATATATAAACATTTTCTAATTGACACATTTTTCTATTGCTGATACAATATATTGTATATCACCTAACCGCAAACCACAATATAGTGTGTCTAGGATATTGTTGATGTATTCAGCTATCTAGACTATCTATATAGATTTAATTTATTAACATGGTTAATGCTACTGCTTAATAGAAATAATATATATAAAGCTTAGTAATAATCTATCATCCAGCTATAAAATACTTACTATATTTAAAGTGTTAAGATAAAAAGGTGAAAGGAATGAATAATAATGATAAAAATATTGAAAAGAAACGGTTCCATAGCAGATTTTGATGTCAATAAAATTATTACAGCTATTCAATTATCAATGTCAGAAACAAAAGCAAGTGTTGATAAATCATTAGCTGAAACAATCGCTCATAGAACAGAAGAAAAATTACATACTCATACTAATCCAGTATCTGTGGAAATAATCCAAGACTTAGTTGAAGAATCCTTAATGGACTCTCCTCGTAAAGATGCTGCAAAAAGATACATATTATATCGATACGAAAGAGATAAGACAAGAGATAAAAGAAGCAAGCGCACTGATGGGAGACTATTATCAGAAGAATTTATTAGTCGCTACAAACATCGTCCAAATCCAATGAAACAATTAGGTTCATTTGTTTATTATAGAACTTACTCTAGATGGCTCCCGGAAGAAAAAAGGCGTGAATATTGGTGGGAAACCGTAAGACGAGCAGTAGAATACAATTGCAGTCTAGTCCCTACTACAAAAGCTGAAGCCGAAAAATTATACGATAATATATTCAATCTTAAACAATTCTTATCAGGGCGTACTTTTTGGGTAGGTAATACTGATGTTGCTAAGAATTACCCTATGGCTAATTATAATTGCTCATTTACAATTATTGATGATTTTGACGCATTCAAAGACTTGTTTTATCTATTAATGATAGGCTCTGGAGTAGGTATTAGAATATTGAAAGATGATATTGGCAAATTACCGAAAATCAGAACTAAATTTGATATTATCCATGAGGATTACACCCCTACGCCTATACACCTACGCGAAGATAGTACTAGTTTAGAATTCAACCATAACAATACTGCTAAAATCATCATAGGTGATAGTAAAGAAGGATGGGTTCAGGCAATAGATTTTTATCTGAAAATATTATATAGCAACGAATACCGTAAAATCAATACCCTAGTAATTAATTACAATCATGTCAGACCAAAAGGTGAAAAACTCAAAACCTTCGGTGGTACAGCAAGTGGACATTCAAGCTTGAAAAATATGTTTATAAAAGCAACCAATATCATAAAAAAACGTGGTGTATTAAACAGAGAAGATTATACTAAGCTTCTTCCCATAGATTGTCTTGATATAGCCAATATTATTGGTGAAAATGTAGTTGTAGGTGGTGTTAGAAGAACTGCGGAGATTGTACTGGTAGATCCAGATGATAAAGAAGCTATTGAAGCAAAAAGTGATCTATACAAACAAATTGATGGTCAGTGGATTGTTGATGAAGATATCATTCACCGTCAAATGAGTAACAATTCCATCTACTATAGAGAAAAACCCTCTAGAGAACAGTTACATTGGCAATTAGAACAAATGCGTTATTCTGGAGAACCTGGATGGGTTAACGAAGTTGCTGGTAGCAAAAGAAGACCAAATATGAATGGTGTTAATCCTTGCGGTGAAATCCTTCTTGATTCAAAAGGTTTGTGTAACTTAACCACAGTTAATGTATTTTCTTTTATAAACAAAGATGATACTATTGATTATGATGGTCTATATGAAGCCCAAAAATTATCAGCAAGAGCAGGATATAGGATGACATGTACAGAATTAGAAATTCCTAGATGGAACTATATCCATAAAAGAGATAAATTATTAGGCTGTTCCTTAACAGGATGGCAAGATATGGTTAACGCAGTTGACCTTACTATTAAAGACCAAGGTGAATTACTAAAAAAACTCAGAGAGATTGCTATTTCATCCGCTAAGGACTATGCAGATGAAATAGGTGAAAACGAACCTCTATTAGTAACAACTGTCAAACCTGAAGGAACTCTAAGTCAGTTACCATCTGTATCCAGCGGAGTCCATTATTCACATTCGCCTTATTATATTAGACGAATCAGAATAAACAGTGACGACCCATTAGTAAAAGTTTGTGAAGAATTAGAATATCCTATTTTTCCAGAAGTGGGTCAAGATAAGGATTCATGTACTACTAAAGTAATTGAATTTCCAGTAAAAGCCCCAAAAGGTATTACTAAATACGATGTTTCCGCAATTCAACAATTAGAGAATTATCAACTATTCATGGACAACTACGTTGATCATAACTGTTCAATCACAGTACATGTCAGAGATCATGAATGGGATGAAGTTGAAGAATGGGTATGGAATAATTGGGATAGCATTGTAGCGTTGTCTTTCTTATCATTAGATAACAATTTTTACAAGCTATTACCCTATGAAGCAATAGAAGAAGAAGAATTCAACCAAAGAACCGCTAAGTTAAGACCTTTTCTACCTAGCCTTATCAGCAAATATGAAAAAGAAGAAATCAATTTCGACATTGGTGATTCCAGTTGTGATAACGGAGTTTGTCCAATAAGATAATATACTACAATATAATTATGTGAGCTATCTTACTATACATTTTATATATCATAGTCTAGTAAGATAGCCTACTAATCTAGATTGCCGGCAGACTCTCTACATATTTATATAAATCTTCATATTTACCTCTATAGGTACAGTTGATATCTCCTCCATTTCTATTGATTATATGATTTTCCACTAAAAATGTTTGTAGACCTAATTCCCCTGCAACCAAATCTTCTTGAACATCGTTTCCAACCATAATACATTCTTCAGGTCTTTTATTTATGAATTTTAATATTTCTTCATAATAATTTACACATGGTTTACAATAGTGACTAGTTTCGTAAGAAGTTATATGATGGAAATCTGTCTCTTTGAGTCCAGCCCAATTAATTCTATGGTTAATTGCCTTCAGCGGGAATAAAGGATTAGTAGCTAGAACGACAGTATATCCTTTATCCTTAAGCATATTGACACATTTAGCCGCATAATCATTTTTTGTTACTACTTTTTCAACCTCTAAAAAGCCCCTATCATAAAAATCGTCAAATCTAATCTTATACTCATCAATTTCATCCCCAACTAATTCTTCAAACTTATTCATGAAGATTTCCATGTTGGTCTTTTGTTCTTCACTCTTCCTCATAAAATCTGTTGCAGTCCACACATATTTAATAAATACTTCTTTTTCAATCATATCTTCGAATACTTTATGCATTTCATCAAAATATGTTTTTACAAATTTTTGTTCTTCTAATGGTAGTAATGTTCCATCTAAATCAAATAGAAATGTATTCATTCTTGTACTCCTTACAAATTATATTTAGATTTTTTTAGGTAATCTATAATCCTTAATCAATAATAAAGATAGTTTATATCAATGATATAAAAAAAATCCCAATAAATCAACAATAATTTACGGGATTTCAAAAATAATATCTTAAAACACATTTTTACATCATGTTGTAAAGATACTCTTACATATCTATTTAATTTGTAATTATAATTCTACTTATTAATTATTCAAGTTAGAATACTATAGATCCACCATCAACATTAATATCTTGTGCTGTAATATTTTTTCCTTGTTCAGAACATAAATAAACAATTATATTTGCTATGTCCTCTGGTTCTTGTGGCCTGTTAAGAGGAATTTCTTTTTCAATATAACTATCAAATATCTTATTTTGTTCTTCTACACTGTCAGCCATAGTTTTTAACTGCGCTGTCCACATTGGTGTCTTAATAATCCCAGGGCAAATAATATTGATATTGATATTATCATGTGCAACTTCTCTTGCTACAGCCTTACTAAAGGCAATAACACCACTTTTTGTAGCTGCATACATAGAAGTTCCTGGAGAAGCATTTTTTGCAGCAACTGATGATATATTAACTATCTTACCATCTTTATTAGGTATCATATGTTTTAATGCTTCTTTAGTTCCATAAATTGTACCTTTTAAATTCAAATCTAAGATTTTATCAATTTCACTATCTGCAAAATCGCAAACTGGTTTCATGATTCCCATTCCAGCAGCATTTATCATAATATGTAAATCACCGAATTCTTTAATTGTAGTTTCCACTAAAGAACAAACTTCATTTGATTTTGTAATATCAGTTTTTACTGCAATGCTTTTTTGACCCATGGCTTTTATTTCATTAACTGTTTCTTTTGCACCTTCAAAATTAATATCGGATATTGTAACTACAGCACCTGCTTCAGCTAATTTTAGAGCAATTGCTTTTCCAAGTCCACTTGCACCACCTGTTACAATTGCTACTTTTTTCGATAAACTTATTTCTAACATATAATTATATCTCCTTTCACTTATGTCGCATAATTTTTAGATTTTCTTTATTTGTAAATTGTTTTATGTTATTATTATCTCATTATTGGTCTTAAAAAGAATACGTATACTTAATTAATCTATCTAGTATTTTTTACGTATTTTTTATAAATAAGCTGAAAACAATGACATTATAAATAAAGGTGAGAATATATGCTGAAAAAAAATGACTTAAATAGATTATTAGATTTTACCTTAGAAATTCAAAATACAGATTATGATTTTAGACAGAAGACTTTAGATATGATCTCTGAACTTTTCAATTATCCTAATACGAATTTTTTTTTATATGATATAAATAGGAATGATATCAATTTATGTAATCCAACATCAACAAAAACCGTTGAGAAAGCAATGAATTCTTACATAAAACATTATTTTTATAAAGATATTTTTCATAAAGCTTATTGTAGTAATCTTAATAATAACTTACACCATAGCAAAGTTATTACTGTAAAAGATTTGATGTCTTACTATAGTTTCACAAAAAGCGAATATTATAATGATTTTCTAAAATGTTACCATTGGGATAATCAAATCGTATTACCTTTAAATTATGACAATAGACAATTAGGCGCAATTGCAATTTTGAAGCAAGGTGGAGAAAATGATTTTACAATTTATGAATCTTGTCTATTAAGTAAGCTAAATGAAATAATAACCCAATCATTAAACATGCATTTAAAAGATTTAGAGTTAAATAAGGAAGCCAATATGTTTAGATCCTCATCTTCTGTTTTGCCTTCTGGATTGATGATATTGAATTATCAATTTTCATATATATACATAAATGATACTGCTAAAGAGTATTGTAAAATCATCTCTCAAAATAGAAATTATTTTAATCACTCGGATGAATATATTAATAAAATTATAGATTTATTTGCTGTTGAATATCATAAATCTAAGAATAGTGAAATTAACATAGATAATCATACATTCAAAATATATCCATTTATTGTTAGTAATACACATAATACTATTGAAACTATGTACACTATCTATATAACCGAAAATCCACAATCTAAAAAAATTAATGATGAGAAGTTGATTAATTATAAACTTACTAAAAGAGAAATAGAAATCATTGATCTCTTATTAAAAGGTTTAACAAATAATGAAATGGCTGATTCTTTATTCTTGAGTAGCCATACAATTCGAACTCACATACAGAATATATATTCTAAAATGAATGTTACCAACAGAACGGCTTTACTATATAAATTGAATTCTTAAGATATTCTACCTGCTATTTTTCATCTTGGCGGGCGTAATACCAAAAGTTTTTTTGAATTGGTTAGAGAATATATATTGATCTGAATAACCTAATTTATTAGCAATTTCCTTAATTGAATAATTGTATTCTGTTAATAGAGTTCTTGAGTATTTCATTTTATTTTCAAAAATATAGCTTTTTGGAGAGATATTATACTGGGCTTTGAATTTCTTGGAAAAATAAGCACTGGAATAACCTGATATTTTTGCTAATTCATTAATATCATGTTCCTTCAATGGATGCTTACTAATATATACTCTGGCTCTTTCTAGACGCATATCATAGCTTCTTCCTTCATTGCTCATCTCACAATATATATCTGATAGAATCTGTGTCATATAAGCGTTAAGTAGCCTTTTATAATTAATTCCATAACTTAGATTTAAATAACATTTGTATATTTCGTTCATTAAGTTTCTATAGTATTCACTGTTACTTGGTGAATGATATATATAAAAAGGATTAACCTCAACACTAAGATCATTTAATAATTGATTATCATATATACCAAATCTAATTGAATATAATGAAGGTGTAATTTCATATTGCTGTGCACTATGTATTAGATTAGGACTAATTAATATCATATTACCAGGTACAATAGGACATATTTTACCGTCAATATCATAATGTCCATTACCATCTCTGATATAAGCTAATAGATAATCATCAATTCTACGCTTTGCTAATCCCCATTTCTTTCTCAATTCAACATTATGAATATCATGAATCTGGAAATGACCTTTGTATGGTATCATATTCAACAGTTCATCAAATCTCTTCCAATTAGTATCGTTTAGTATCATCTTTTTATCTCCTCTTACTATTCATTATCTCCTAAAATAATTATATACTTTATAAAAACAAAATGCATCTTATAGGAGGTAACTATGAATATTGTTATGTTATTAACGGACCAAATGCACAAATATGCAGTTGGTTATGAACAGAGTTTCATCAAAACACCTAATATTGATAAACTAGCTAAGGAAGGCTGCATATTTCGCAATTCATATTCCAATAATCCAGTATGCGGTCCATATAGAGCTAATTTATTTACAGGAATGTACTCCTCTGATAGTAAAGTATATCATAATTGTGAACCTCTTCCTGAAAATATTACATGCATGGCAGATGATTTCAACAAATCAGAGTACGAAACTAGTTTTGTGGGCAAATGGCATTTAGGGGGTAATGGAAATTGTCCTATCCCCGAAAACTTAAGAGGGGGTTTTAAACATTTTATCGGATATCAATGTTATAACGGTTTTTTAGATGATGTATATTTCTATGATGAAAGTAATACTGAGCATAGATATAATAAACACCGAACAGATGTTACAACCGACCTGGCTATTGAAAGATTAAAAAATCTTGCTGATACTAATAACCCTTTTCTACATGTTGTTTTTTATCAAGCACCCCATTATCCTGTTCAACCCTCACAAGAATATGAAGAGTTATATAAAAATGTGGATATGCCTTATCCAATTAATTATGAAGATACTCTACCCTTCACACCAACTGGATCTCCACGTAGTCCAAGACCTGTAGAAAATGACCTAAATTATCAACGTTACGGTACAGATATGGAAAAATATAAACATCTATATTATGGTATGGTTTCTCAGATAGATAACGGTATTGGACGTATTATTGAAGCTATACATAATCTAAATCTTGCAGATGATACTGCTATCATTTTTTCAGCTGATCATGGTGATCTACAAGGAAGTCATGGATTAATCAATAAGAATTACCCATATGAAGAATCATGTGGAGTACCTCTTGTAATATATGTACCTGGTCAAAAAGGTCATAACGAAATTAAAGCACCTGTTTCATGTATTGATTTATATCCTACTTGTCTGGACCTAGCTAATATTAATGTGAATCGCTCTTTTGAAGGCACAAGTTTATTACCTTTCATGTTAAATGATTCAGAACCTGAAAAACAACCTGTCTTTGCAGAAAATTATCATTGCGAAGAAACTGACTGGGTAATGATTAGGACAAATAGATATAAGCTATCTGTAAAAACAACTACTAATGAACCATGGTTATTATTTGATATGATAGATGACCCTTATGAATTGAAAAACCTAGTACATGATGAATCTTACAAACAAATTCTTGGCAATTTTATGAAGCAATTATTTGTTTGGAGTAACCAGCGAGTTAATTCACCTTTATGATCTAATATAATAACCTTAATAATAATTGGGCTGTCTCTAATTGAACAGCCCTTTTTATATAACAATCCTTCCCTCTTCAAATTGAAATATCTTTCTTATTTCAAATGTAGGTGTAATACTTATAGTGAAAACGGCACTTTTAGCAACTCTTCTAGTACCCTCAGTAACATTCAGTGTAAAAGGTATATTAGCTTTTACCAATATATTAATAATGCTATGTATTTGTCCTAACGTAATGACTCCAAGTTCATTACACTCCTTAAAAATATAAGCTGATAACAATGATAGTACATCATTAATATTTTCCTCTCTCATTTTCCCACCTACCTAGTAGTACCTTATATCATTATATGTTAAACAACTTTTCTTGGATACATGTCCATTTATTTATTTTATAATTAAAGAAGAGAGCTAATTTATTTATCATATTTTATGGTTCTACGAATATATTGTAATCACAAATAAATTATTTTTGAGGTGGCATATGAGTATTGAAAGAAAAACTATGGAAATCATTGGCTTAATTAAAAACACACCTGAATTCAAAAACGCTATAACATTAAAAAACAGAATTCTACAAGACAGGAATTTGACATCAATGATAAAGAACTTCCAATCAGAACAAGCCAATCTATACCAAAGGAACCTACCTCCTAATCAGTTGGAAGCTGAAATGAAAAAAATCGTAGATAATTTCGAAAGAATTTCAAGCAAAACAATTATAAAAGATTATGCCGAAGCTATGCAGCAAGTACAAGGGATAATATATCAATCTAATATGACAGTATTAGAATCTATTGATAAAGACCTGAATATATAAAATATTATTATACTGTTGAAAGGTGATATTATGCATTCATTGAGCATAAATAAATATAAGGATTCAGACCCTTTAACAACTATACATAAAATAAGGACTATTTTATATGACTTAAGTGTTAATACCACTGAATTGAATTGGCAAAACTCTGCTAATGGATTTTATAGCGTTACTATATCTGTTTCAGGCACTTCTATACGTACTAATGGGAAAGGCACAACTATGGAATTCGCTTTAGCCAGTGCCTATGGTGAACTTATGGAAAGGCTACAGAATTTTGCCCCTTTCCGCCTATCAATGGATTTTAGCAATAACGTTCTAGCATATGACGGTTTTTATTATGCACCAGATGAAAAAATGTATGATATTAATGATTTACTATCTTCTGATAACGAATGGTTACAATGTCAACTGGCTGCTTTGAATGACAGTCATCCCGAACTAATATCATTATTTACAAAATGGAAAAAAGTTTCATACGAAGATATCCCAAAAGATTTTATCACCATACCTTATAAAAATATATCTACCAGCTATATATCATATATACCTATTAAAATGTCCAATAAAATGTATATGTCCAATGGAATGTGTGCTGGTAATACTCGCGAAGAAGCTTTAATACAAGGTTTATGTGAACTTATGGAAAGATACGCAAACAAACAAATAATCGAAAACAAAATAACTCCACCAACTATTCCAAGAAGCTATATCAATAATTATGCAGGAATTTCATCTATGATTAATGAACTGGAATTTGGTGGAAATTACAAGGTTATCATTAAAGATTGTTCTCTTGGTAAAAGTTTTCCAGTTACTTGTGTAATCCTTCTTAATATTAAAACAAGCGAATATTTTATTAAATTTGGGGCTTATCCTATTTTTGAAATATCAGTTGAACGAACGTTGACAGAGTTATTACAGGGACAAAACATATATAAAATGAAAGGACTAAAAGAATTCTATGTTACGCCACCTGTAAAAGATGCCAGCAATAATGTCATGGGTATTCTAGTCAACGGTTCTGGATATTATCCCAAAGAAATATTCATGGATACACCAACTTATGAATGGATAGAATTCAATGACCTTAGGGGTAGCAGTAATCTGGAGATACTTAATAAGTTAATTTCTTTTATTGAACATCAAGGATATACGATATTAGTAAGAGATGTCAGCTTTTTAGAATTTCCCGCTTATCATATTATTATACCTAATTATAGTGAGATAGAAAAAATTGATGACAATAAATCTATTGATAATTTTATATTATACAATACTACGAAAAGACTAACACGTAATATTAAGAATCTGACTTCTATTGATATATTAAAATTAATTGATCTTATTAATAATGCTAACTTTCACCCAATGGCTAAAATTACAACTATGCTGAATATAGAAGTCAAAAAAGGATTGCCCTGGTACTACAAGAATATATCTTTGTTATTAGTAGCTCTCTATCTTAAATTAGATGATTTCAAGAATGCCTATATGGTATTTAATAATTATATAGAAACAATAAGGTCCAGTGGAAAAATTAATATAACCAATTATTATAAATGTATTAGAAATTATTTAGACCTTCGTTCACAGAACAAAAATGTTTATGAAATAAATTCACTGCTGAATAATTTTTTCCCCAGTTATCTAGTTAATAAAGTTGAAAAAGAATTTAATAATGCAACTCAATTATTTGAAGACGATTGTATGTTAGAATGTTTTAATTGTGAAGAATGTGCAGTAAAATCTTCCTGTATTCATATAGGTAATGAAATTCTTCTAAAAAAATTAAAAGATAAATATAAGTAAGGCGCTATTTATAAGCGCCTTATTCCATATCCATCATATCGTCATCGTCATCCATCATATCATCATCCATATCGTACATCATTCTATCCATAGCCATTCTATTCATACTATTCATTTGATTCATGCTATCCATTGACATTGCACTCATACTGTACATTGCCATTGCTGCCATATTAGCCATAGCATACATTGCCATCATTTGATTTCTTCCCATCATAGGATTCATTGCTGTCATTTGATTCATAGGCATCATTTGATTCATCTGTCTCATAGACATCATCTGTGCCATATCATCCATATCGTCCCTATCATACATATCTTCCATATGGTCAGGATATTTTGGTTTTGATGGAACCATGCGATTCATTTTCTCATCTTTCTCCTTAACGCTATCATAACGGTAAATCTTCTCCATCAGATTACTCCTTATATTTACTTCTAATATTAATATATGTTAGTTTTTATCATCGTGATAGAATAATTATCAGTTATCTGAATTTATTTTATATTTACTTGTTTATAACTCTATAGCAATCATTTAACTAAAGTTATATATACTAATGTAAATAACTTTTTTGTAATAATTTATTTCAAGTAATAGGTTTTGGTAAAATTTTATGTTATACTATCATTATTAAGGTAAAATTTGGTATTTATTATATAATAAACTCACAAATTTATTAAAAACCTAAAAAATTTAATTGGGGTGACATTTTTGAAAAAAATAAAAGCAAAATTACTTACAATAAGTTTAATAATCAGTTCCATCCTATCAATTATCGGCATCTGTTTTTCTACTATTTTAATAATGAAATGTAATAATGCCGAAGAAATTATTAATACTACCAAACTAACTACTCTTGGATTCATATTCTTGGCCGTTGCTGTTGCTAATCTATTAATCACTTTGTTTACCTTATATAGACTGGTCTTTAAACTTGCACCATCTATAAATATCATCAGTAAAAATGCTCTATCTATAGCCGATGGTGATCTTAGTTTTTCTTTAGATAAAAAAGTTTTGAAAACAAATGATGAAAGTGGTAATTTATTAAGATCGTTTTCACTTCTGAAAAATAGCTTTGCTAATTATATTGAAAAAATCAAAGACAACACCACTAAATTAGCTGATTCTTCTAACTTAATAAATGATTCTTCCAAATCAATATTAGATGGTATAGAAGAAATGTCAGGAGCTGTAGAACAAATAGCTGAAAGTTCATCATCTCAAGTTGCCAATGTTGAAAAAGGAAAACAAAACATAGATACTCTTGGAAAAATAATTGATGAAGACCTAACTATTATCAATTATCTATTAGACTCATTTAATGAAATCAACTTAGCAGTCAATGAAGGTGATACTTCTCTAGATTCATTATTGCAAAAAAGTTATGAAAGTGCTAACTCTACTAAAAGTGTATATGAAATCGTACGAGAAACTAATGAAAATGCAGAAAAAATTAGTCAAGTTACAACTCTTATCGCTTCTATTGCAGAGCAAACCAATCTACTTGCTTTAAACGCAGCCATTGAAGCTGCAAGAGCAGGTGAACATGGCAAAGGATTTGCTGTGGTTTCTGATGAAATAAGAAAATTAGCTGAACAATCAGCAACATCAACAGCTCAAATAGATGAAATCGTAAAAGGATTGCAAGAAAAATCTAATACCGCTTATGAGGAAACCAAATTAGTTCGTAAAACTGTGAAATCTCAAATGGAAATGTTAACAGAAACTAAGAAGAAGTTTGATGATATTAATAATTCTATTGAAATATCTCAACAATATGTTACTGGTATAAAATCCAATAGTACAAGCTTACTTAAATATAAGGATGACGTACTAGAACAAATTGCTTTAATATTCGAACTTGCAGAATCAAATGCTGCATCTACCGAAGAAGTGGCTGCTGGTTCCGAAAGCCAAGCCACACAAACTCAACAAATAAACAATGAAATAGACTCAATCTATATACTTATCAATGAATTATCTGCAATTGTTAATAATTTCAAGTTAGGAAATCATGAAAATACCCACCAAAATTAATTTGGTGGGTTATTATTATCAATCTCAAAAATATCTATCTCTTTTTTCAATTTACTCATTAAATCTTTTACAGAAATGATATCTTTAATTTCATTTGCTCTACTGCCTGAAAACACTAATCCCTCGTTTCCTTGTACAGAATTAATTAATGCTTCTGAAATACAATATGGTGTTTCCGCTGGATTGCAAGTATTCAGACATGCAAAACATTTCGTAATAGGTATTTTACCTTTTTGTGTTTTACATATAAAACTATTATTTATAGCTCTACCTGGTAGACCTACTGGACTATTAATAAGACATATATCATCTTTCGTAGAATTAATGTATGCCTCTTTAAAACTATCACATGCATCACATTCATCTGTAGCCACAAATCTAGTCCCCATTTGGACACCTTGAGCTCCTGCTGATAATATTTTTCCTATATCGTTTCCGTCAATAATGCCTCCTGCTGCAATAACAGGTATATTTTTATTGTATTTTTCTTCATAAGGAGAAACCATGGTTAATACATTTTTAACTATTTCTTCTAGGCTTTTACAGGTATTAGCGATTAAATCTTTTGCTTTGAAACCTAGATGTCCACCTGCTTTTGCTCCCTCTACTATAATGGCATCTGGTAAATGGTTATATCTCTCCCATTTCTTAAGTATGATTCTAGCAGCTTTACTAGATGATACAATAGGAATAATCTTAGTATTACTCCCTTTTACGAATTTAGGTAATTCCATAGGTAAACCAGCACCTGATATTATTATATCTATTTTTTCATTAATTGCAGTTTTTACATATTCTTTATAATTTGTCATTGCCACCATTAGATTAACACCAATAATGCCTTCTTTGCTTAAATTTCTCGCCTTTTTTATTTCTTTCTTTAAAGCTCTAACATTAGCTTCTAATGTGTTAGTTAAAAAGTCTGGTTCTGCATATCCAATCTGAACCCCTGATATAACTCCTACACCGCCCTCATTAGCTACTGCTGAAGCTAAATTAGCTTTTGATACACCTATTCCCATACCACCTTGAATTATAGGTATATTAATATTTAGATCTCCAATTTTCAGCTTTGGTATATTCAATTGAACAATCCTCCTAAGTCATATTATTTGATACACAAATATTTTGATAATCAAAGTATAGTTCATTTTCGTTATATTGTCAAGTCAATAAGTGATTTTCAAAACTACGTCTTGAATTATTACTATTATAACCTAATTTCTTCTGATATAAACTTGTTAGCACATTTAGCAATGATATATATAAAAAGTACCTATAGAATACGCCACATTATAAGATGGGTCATCTATAGGTATGTCAATTAACTACTTCATATGACGATTAATTGCACTAATCAAAGCTCTTATAGAAGCTATATTAATATTAGAATCTCTTCCTATACCAAATTTAACTTGATCTTTTTCATTTACAAGTCCGATATATGCAACAGCATGTGCATCTGCACCACCATTCATACTATGCTCTTCATACTCAACTAATTTGAATGGGTCAATGTCTAACTCTCTAATACCTTTTACAAATGCTGCTATCGGACCATTACCTACTCCTTTAATTTGTTTTGTCTCACCTTTGAAGGTTACTTCTGCTGAAACTGTAACTTTAACATCTTTTCGTTTAGTATCTTTATCTTCAATTATACTTTCAAATTTGTTTAATGATAATATACTATCTTGTTCAAAATACTCTTTATTAAATATATTGAATATCTCTTTTGGATTTAATTCTTTTCCTGTTTTATCTGTTACTCTTTGTATCAATTTACCGACTTCCGGATGCATCTTCTTAGGCAATCTATAACCATACTCAGCTTCAAGAATATATGCAATACCACCTTTTCCAGATTGGCTGTTGATTCTAATGATAGCTTCATATTCCCTGCCTATATCTGAAGGATTAATCGGAAGATAAGGAACTTCCCAATATTTATTTTCGTTGCTGCTACAAACATCCAAACCTTTTTTTATAGCATCTTGGTGAGATCCAGAAAATGCAGTATATACTAATTCACCTGCATAAGGATGACGTTCATGAACTTTTAGTAAAGTACATTCTTCATATACATTAATAATGTGGTTGATATTATCTATCTTAAGGTCTGGATTAATTCCTTGTGAATATAAATTCATAGCAACTGTCAACATATCTAAGTTACCAGTTCTTTCTCCATTACCGAATAAAGTTCCTTCAACCCTATCAGCACCTGCTAACATTGCAAGTTCAGTAGCAGCAATACCTGTTCCTCTATCATTATGAGTATGAACACTTATAATAACACTGTCCCTACAACTAATATTTCTACAGAACCATTCAATCTGGTCAGCATATACATTAGGCATTGACATTTCAACTGTAGCAGGTAGATTAATAATTAATTTATTTTTCTCTGTTGGCTCCCAAGCTTTAATAACAGCTTCACATATTTCTAATGCATAATCAAGTTCTGTTCCAGT
This sequence comes from Vallitalea sediminicola, assembly GCF_054408565.1. Taxonomy (NCBI): domain Bacteria; kingdom Bacillati; phylum Bacillota; class Clostridia; order Lachnospirales; family Vallitaleaceae; genus Vallitalea; species Vallitalea sediminicola. Next base: position 43,233 of record NZ_BTPT01000059.1, on the reverse strand, counting down.
AAAACTTTCAGGTGAATATTCTAAAATTATTTCTTCTACACTACTCTTCTTAGCAAATTCTCTTATTAATTTAACTCCTTCTACAGCAATATTTATAATTGCCTGTTTATCTTTTTTGAACACTACTTCTCTTTGTAATGTTGAAGTAGAATTATATACATGGACAATGGCTCTTTTACAACCTTCTATGGCATCAAAAGTTTTTTTGATAAGCTCTTCTCGTGCTTGTGTAAGTACTTGAATTGTCATATCATCATCTAACATGTTTTCTTCAATTAATTTACGAGTAAAAGCGAATTCGGCCTTTGAAGCTGAAGGAAAACCAACTTCAATTTCTTTGAATCCCATATCTTTTAAAAGATTGAACATCTTAGTTTTCTTCTCAACATTCATTGGTATAGGAAGTGATTGATTCCCATCTCTTAAATCAACACTACACCATATAGGTGCTTTCTCAATTGTATTAGAAGGCCACCTACGGTCATTTAATTTTACTGGTTCATATCTCTTATAATTTTCAAAACTCATTCTAATTCCTCCTCTAAATCATATTATTATAAAAATTCACTAAAATAATTCACAAAAAAAGACCTACCTCTCTTGATTCAAGAGACGAAGGCCCGTGGTACCACTCTTATTTATTTCTTAGTAAGAAATACACTCTGGTGGATATATAGTAAATGACAATTAACAAAAGTGTTTGTAAATAGAGTTTATTATAAATACACCCTAAAAATGGTATTATAAATTAAAAAACCTTTCGTCAAAAGAGACGAAAGGTATAATTTATCGTAAACCACTCTTTACAAAAATAATTTTGTAATCCTATAGATACAGGTACATTTACCGATATCCTGCCAATATAACGGTTGGGTTCCGTCTCCTCCTACTAAACTTTCAGCGAGCAACTCCAAGGCGAGTTCAATATTTATCAAATGCTATTTCACACCAACCAATAGCTCTCTGTAATAATCCAAATATCTACTATTCCTTTTCACAGTCTTTTTTACATATCAATTTTTAAATATATTATCATCATTTTATACATTTGTCAATATTAAAATGTATTTTTTTAAATTAAATCGTATTTTTATGCAAATTTTTTTATAATATATTTAATTCTTTTTTAAGTTTATCTATACCAGCTTCAATTCTTCTTATGGATTCTTCTTTACCTAGTATATCAGCTAAATCAAATGCACCACCTGGTGTCATAGCCTTTCCTGATAATACAGTCCTTAAAGGCCATAGCATTTGACCATTCTTGATACCTAATTCTTTTACAAAAGCCATCACAGATTCATGTAAGCTATCAACATCAAATTTCTCTTGCTCCTTCAACATAGGAAGAAGTTTTTCCAAATTCTCTAATGAATTCTCTGGATTGGTCTTCATTCTTTTATGATTATATAAATCAATATTGTAATCTGGTAATTCTTCAAAAAAGTCTAGATGAGCAGGTATATCTGTTAATACTTCCACTCTTGATTTAATCAAAGGACTAATTTTCTTAAGATCAATATAATCTTTAGTAATAACTTGTTTCATATAAGGCAACGCCATCTCATGAAACTCATCATCTGACTTATTCTTAATATACTCTCCATTCATCCATTTGAACTTTGTCATATCAAATACAGCTGGAGATTTATTAATATTTTTATAATCAAATTCTTTTATTAGCTCTTCCTTTGTAAATATTTCTTCGTTTGATCTTGGGCTCCATCCTAGTAATGCAACAAAATTAACAATTGTTTCAGCAAGGAATCCTTGTTCTATTAAATCTTCGTATGATGAATGTCCACTTCTTTTACTTAGTTTTTGATGTTCTTCATTAGTTATAAGTGGGCAATGCACATATGTAGGCACATTCCAACCAAAAGCTTCATATAACCTATTATATTTAGGCGAAGAGGATAAATATTCATTACCTCTAACAACATGTGTTATACCCATTAGATGATCGTCAATTACATTAGCGAAATTATAAGTTGGATAACCATCTGATTTAATTAAAATCATATCATCTAGTTCAGAGTTATCTACAGTTATAGTTCCATATATATCATCAATAAAAGATGTACTTCCCGTAGTAGGATTATTTTGTCTGATAATATAAGGTACATTGTCAGCAAGTTTTTTCTCTATTTCTTCTTTGGACAGACTCACACAATGTTTATCATATTTGTAAGTTTCTTTAGCTTCTTCTGCTTTATTTCGTAGGTTGTCCAATCTTTCTTTATCACAGAAGCAATAATATGCTTCTCCTTTATCAATTAATTCTTTTGCATACTTTAGATATATTCCCTGTGCTTGTCTTTCACTTTGAACATATGGACCTACACCGCCATCCTTATCAGGACCTTCATCATGTATCAATCCAGTATTCTTCAAAGTATTATAAATAATCTCTAAAGCACCCTCGACATATCGCTCTCTATCTGTATCTTCTATTCGAAGTAAAAAGTCTCCATCTTCATGCTTAGCTATTAAATAAGCATATAATGCCGTTCTAAGATTACCAACATGCATTCTACCTGTTGGACTAGGTGCAAACCTAGTTCTAATTTTAACTTTATCCATGTTACTGCCTCCATTATTTATTGATCTTGTTCTATCAATATTTATATCAATTCATTAGCTATAATATTATATTAAGTTATTATATAAGTCAACTATAATATAACCAAATTTATCATATAAAATAATATTTTTAACTTATAGGAGAGTTCCTGCACAAGACGTGACATAGTCACTATTTTTGTTACACTGAATCTCTAATCATATTAAATCTATTAATGTTTACATTGAGACATAATATATATTGTTCACCTTTTGAATCCACTATGTATTTGGAAACCCCTAAACATATGTTATTAGTAAGCAATGAATGGAAGGGTTTTGTTATCCAAACATCTAAGATTGTATTAACTAACCTTTCATATATTTCTTTTTTTGAAAAATCCATATATTTTTTGGATATATTAAATATAGAAGAATTTCTTGTTCGGAAATTATCTTTATTAATATAGGCATCACTTATCTGAATACCATTCATATCTAGAATCCAACAATTCTCAACGAAAGAATATTCATTAAATATTTGTTTGAAATTATTTTCTTCGTGTCCAATGTCAGCACCATCAATTTGTCCTTTTATGTCATTCATGAAATTAATTAGTTTCGTCATGGTTTTTCTATTATTATCAACTTTATTACCAGAATAATATTCTTCAATATTATCTTTACGTTTAAAGTTATGTATTATGTCATCAATCTCAACAGATGATAGCTTACTAGGTCTAGCTATATAATATCCTTGAACAAACTGAGCCCCACATTCAATAAAAAAATTAAAATCTTTGTTCGTTTCTATACCTTTTGCAACTACAACCATTCCCATCTCATGTGCAATAGAAGATATAAATTTCATTAAATAATTTCTATATTGTTCACTTTCAAGATTCTGAAGTAAAAAAGTATTAATTTTTATTATGTCTGGATTAATTAATAACAACTTATCTAGATTATAATAATCCTTACCAATATCATCAATACTCATATAAAAACCTTTTGCTCTATATTTTTTAATAAAACTCTCTATCTCTTTTACTGAATACAAATCAAAATTACATAAATCGATAGCTATGTTTTCATATGGAATATTATACTCATCTGCACACTCCGTCAAATAATCATAGGTGATCGAATAAGATATAAAACTATCTTCAATATTTATAAATAATAAAGTACTTTTATTTTTATTATATATATGAGTAAATTCTTCTATCGCTTTTTTTACACATATTTTATCTAATTCAACAGAAAGTCCACACATTCTAGCTTGTCTAAATAATTCACTAGGATTAATACTTGTATTAGTATTTGGATCAACTCCTCTTGCTAATGCTTCAATACCTACAGCAAAATCCTCATGAGGTGATAAAATTACTTGCATTAATATATCAATACTTTCCTGTTCAATAATATCTGTAATACTAATGTTATTCATTATAATTTCCCCTAAACTATATTTTGCACTATAGGAAAATTCTATTTTCCTCAATCTATTGTGCTATTAAGTTATTAATTTAAATCATTTACACCAAATAATTGTTTATCTATAATAGATATATAGTAAACTTAATTAGGTTAATTATATCAATTAACTTTCATATTGTAAATAAATTGTTGCTCTCACTTTTTTTATTAAATAGAACCGGGTAAACATTTCTTGTTCTATTTTATTTGTTGAAGTATTGAACTAAAGCTTCCAACATTTTTATTATCCAGTAGAGGTTCAAAAATATCTCCAACTTTTTTTATCCTATCCAGAGCATTGAATATAGTAAAATCTTGCGGTTTAATACCCTCTTTTACTTCTTCCCATTTTACAGGCATTGATACAGAAGCATATTTAGTAGCTCTTGGCGAATAAGGCGTAATAATACTTTTTCCTTCCCACATTTGTAAATAGTCAAAATATAATTTTCCCCCTCTTTTCTCTTTTAATCTTTCTATAGTTATAATATCTGGATATTTATTTGCAAAATACTCAGCAAAAAATTTACTAATTTTTCTAGCTTCGTTGTAATCATATTTTTCACCCATAGGGATATATATTTGTAGTCCAGTTGCGCCTGAAGTCTTTACATAACTGGTAATGTTAAGCTTATTCAGAGTATCATAGACTTTTAATGCTACTTCAATAACCTGCTCAAAAACTTGTCCTTCTGAGGGGTCAAGATCAAAAACAAGATTAGTAGGAGAAAATGGTTTCTGTATTCTGTTGAAAGTGGTATGAAATTCAAGAGATGCAAGATTGCCAAGCCATACAAGAGTAGCTTGTTTGTTAAGATTAATATACTTACTTTCATCTTTCCACTTGGCCGTATCAACAAAATCAGGAGCATAACTCGGTACCTTCTTTTGATAAAAAAATTTCTTATCATAACCATCAGGATACCTAATGGTAGTCAAAAATCTGTCTTTGGCATATTTAATAATATATGGCGTTAAATATATTAGGTATTTCAGATAATCTACTTTTGATATACCAAGCTCCGGCCATAATAATTTATCTGAATTGGATATTTTTATTTTGTTATCATCTATCATAATAATTTTATCCACGATAAGTATACTCCTTTCCATTAGCCTCTGTAGCCTTTTCTGAACTAAAACCTATAATCTTAGGATGTCTTAGAGAATTTGTGTTTGTCCACTCTAAAAAGCTGACCCAACATGTCAAAATGGGTTTAACCCATATAACATTCTTGGCTTTATTAATATTTTCAAATGGACTTTGATCCATACTGATGACACCCATATATTCTTTTAGCAAATTAAAATCAGACTCCTTGAGACCTAGGCTTGCATTACCTATATAGACAATATCCTCTTCATTGTATATTCCAAGTAACAAAGATTTTATCCTTCCATTATCTAATTGTATACCACCAATAACTGTTAGCATTTTTTTGAATGTTTTAGTTTTAAACCACATATCATGTTTTTTACCAGCTGTATATCTACTATTTATATTCTTGGATACTATACCTTCATAGTTTTTCTGCTCCATTAATTCATATAACATCACTCCATCATCAAATGAATCAGTGATTGTTATTATACTGCTTTTATTCAATGATTTATTCAGAATATCTATCCTATGTTCCAACGAATAGCTCCTTAAGTCTTTACCATCTAAAAATAATATATCAAAGACTATATATTTAATTGGATATCTATTAGCATAATATTTTATCTTAGCCTGATTTCTGACTCTTTCTCTATTAAGTATATAATTAAAAGTTGGACGCAAATTATCATCAAGGACTATGATCTCTCCATCAATAATACCACTTTTACCATTGAAGAGCTGATTAATCTCATTTAGCTCAGGATAATAATCTGTTCTTTCATTACCATTCTTAGTAAAAACCTTATGATTATCACCATCTATATACGTAATACCTCTGATACCGTCCCACTTTATTTGATGTATGAAGTCATCATCTTCAATTATTTTAGTAGATAAAACAGGTTCCATAGGTTTTATCAAATCCATAATCTATAAACCCTTTCTGACTAACTTGTTTGCTTTTTTACTGTGCTCTTTTTCTTCTTAGTTGGCGGTTTAACCTTTTGAGTCTTAGTTTCTTTTAAGCTAGCTTGCAATGCTTCCATTAAGTCTATGACATTTCTCTCAGGGGTTTCTTTTGATACCTTAATTTCTTTTCCTGATATTTTCTTATTAATTAATTCTATTATCGCTTCTCTATAATCATCTTTGTATTTATTTGGATCGAATTCAGCAGTTAGATTATCAATTAATTGGTTGGCTATATTAAGTTCTTTTTCATCAACTTGCTCATCTTCTGGCAATCCTGGCACTTGACTAATGGGACGCACTTCATCTGGATAGAATATCGTTTCCATAACAAGTGTATTCTGGTAAACTCTAAGAGCCGCCAAGGATTGCTTATTCCTAATAGTTATTGTCGCTATAGCTATCTTTCCTGTTTCTGCCATTGCTTTTCTAAGGAGCTTATAAGCCTTTCCAACCATATCTTGTGGGGCAAGATAATATGTTTTGTTAAAATAAATTGGGTCTATCTCTGAAAGATTTACAAAATCCACTATTTCAATAGATTTACTATTAATTTCATTTTTCACAGAATTCAAATCCTCATCACTTATGATTACAAAATGACCTGGTTCATATTCAAACCCTTTTACTATATCTTCTTCTGCTACTTCTTTATTACATGTGGGACAAATTTTCTTATATTTTATAGGAGTGTTACACTCCTTATGAATATTTCGAAATCTAACATCTTTATTTTCAGTAGCTGCAAACATTTTAATTGGTATATTAACTAAGCCAAAACTAATTGACCCTTTCCACATCGTATGCATATTCGTCTTCCTTTCAAAATTATATTGAAATATAAATGACAAATGAAGTGTCTTTAATTTATATTTAATAGTCACACTAAATTATTTTTTATTGACTAATTTTATTATTTGTAAAAGACAAATATTCATTCATTTGATTTCAACCTAATCCACATGCAACATAATTTTTATAGTACATAAAATATCCACTTTAATTGGCTAGATGAATTTTATCTAATTAGACTGTAATAATTCATATAATCTCAATCATATTATTTAATAATAGGTTATAGTTATAACTTCTATTGTAAAAGAAAGGAGATTTATATGATTTATAACGAAATATACGTATACGATGAAAAGGGTAAGATATTAATGTTGACCAATGAAAAGCAACTTGATTACTATTTAAAATCTGGCTTTAAACGAATTACTGAAGAACAAGCAAAAACTCTACCTGACTATGATAAAATTAAAGAAATTCTTGATATGTAAAAATCAAATTTTTATGGTCTATATTATAATGACTATTGTTAATTTAAATGGTATACTACAATTAAGAAAAAGCATCCACAATACTACTTAAGGAGTTGAAAGGTTATGACACCTAGAAAAAAATATTATGAAAACACAAGTAAAAATCTAATAAAACAATTCGAAAAAAGAAGAATTGAAGCATATTATTGTGATAATAGGGAAATGGCAAAAGATAAAATTCTTGAATTAATTAAGGATGGTTCTACAGTTTCATGGGGCGGTTCTATGACTTTGTATGATATTAACTTATTTGATTATTTAAAGAATGGTAATTATAATCTATTAGATAGAAACACAGCCAATAATAATGAAGAAGCAGCAAAAATCTATCATCAAGCACTTTCGGCTGATTATTATCTTATGAGTTCTAATGCTATTACACTTGATGGTGAATTAGTTAACATTGATGGTAATGGTAATAGGCTTGCAGCTTTAATATATGGTCCTAGTAATGTAATTGTAGTAGCTGGTATGAATAAAGTTGTTTTAGATGAAGAAACTGCATTAAAAAGAGTTCGAAATGAGGCATCACCTATTAATACAGTCAGATTAAATAAGAATACACCATGTTCAATTACAGGTAAGTGCAGTAATTGCCTTAGCGATGACTGTATCTGTTGCCAAACAGTTATAACAAGAATGTCACGCGTACCTAATAGAATTAAAGTTATCCTTGTTGGAGAAGAATTAGGATATTAATGTATATTTATTCAAATTTTATATTTTATGGCTATCTTTCTAGATATTGACATAGATATATATGTATGATACTATCATTCAGTAACATATACATAGTTATTCTAGGCATTATAAGAAAGGTGGTTATTTTTGTGAAAAAATTAAGAAAGTCATTTGCAATTTTGTGTATGTCACTTGTTCTTTGTTTAGTATCAATCAATTACAATTTTCAAGTCGCTTATGCAAATCCAGCACCAATTAAGCAACAGCAGCCTGAACAACCTAGCATATGGGCATTAGAAGATGTTCAAATGTTAAGTATCTATGATATTATTGATATATCAATGTTTGGACAATATCAATCAAATGTAACTTACAGAGAATTATATACTGTTGGTATTAAGTTATATGAAAAACTTGCTGATGAAATGGTATCAGAAGAAGATATAACAATCGATGATATTGCTCTTCAAAAAGCTGCTTACAAATTATTTAACGTATTTTTATTAGATGATAACATGAATGTAGTCGTTACAAGAAAAGATGTTGTAGACGTACTATATAGAGTTATCAAAAAGGCAGAACCAACTTTCGACTATGAATTAGATTATTCACTCTCTTTCGATGATATTTCATCAATTGATGGTAATCTTAATAGTGTCAAATATTTGGTTTCCAATAAACTTCTAAATGGTATTGGTAATAATAAGTTAGGACTTGAAAATAATTGTACTAAAGAGCAACTTTTTTCTTTAACGACAAGAGCTTATTATTATGCTATTCAAAAATCTGATAGAGCTGCAAAAGGTGCTTTCTGGAAAGTAAGCGGTGGAAAAAATACTGTTTATCTTCTAGGTTCAATACATATAGCAGATTCTAGTATTTATCCAATGAATGATGACATATTAGAAGCTTTTGATTCATCTGATGCTTTAGCCGTTGAGGTTAATTTGTTAGATAGCCAAGAAGGTATTGCTTATATGCAACAAAAAATGGTATATTCTGATGGTACTACTATAGACCAACATATTTCAGAAGAAACTTACCAAGCATATGAAGAAGCAATGAAAAGTTTTGGTGTTGCTACAAAAGAGCAATATGATTTACTAAAACCTTGGAGTGCAGCATTTACTATTCAAAATCTACAAGCTGCAGAGCAATCAATCCAAGCGGGACTTGGTGTAGATGTTTATTTTATGTCTAAAGCTATGTTCAGGAAACCAATAATTGAAATAGAAGGATATAAATTCCAAACTGATTTATTTGAATCATTTGATCCAGAATTCCAAGAACTATTTTTACAAAGTGTATTAATCAAACCTGCAGAAAATGATGAAGATACTGATGAAACAGATCCTGCGATTGATTCAATTGACAATAATGTTGATGTGATTGCTGGAATGTTAGAATCTTGGAGAAAAGGAAATGTTGGAGAATTAGAAAAAGTAGTGTCATATGATGAAAATGCTACTGATGAATTTACTAAGAAATTCTGGATTGATAGAAATGATCATATGTATGAAAGTGTATTAAGTTATCTTAATGATGATAGTGAAAAAACTTATTTTGTAATAGTTGGAGCTGGTCATATGGTAACGAATGCAGGGATAGTTAAGAAGTTAGAGGATAAAGGTTATAGTGTTGAACAGATAAAATAGCTTTTGTTGTGAGTTATAAAAATAGTTAATTTAGTAATTTAGGACTAACGTATGGCTATATTAGTGGTATATGATTCGTTTTACTTGCCTTACTCCAAAGGAACGGTCTGCGTAAAACGAATCATATACCACTTTTTTATGCCCATTAATTTTAATATCATGAGTGTACGGTCAACTATTTTTCATAAATGATTTTTTTATTAGGTACTGATATGTATTTCATAATAGAAAAAGCTCAGTGGGGTTAGTCACTGAGCTTTTTTGATATATTAATATATTATTTATTTTTAATATAGTGGATATTTTTTTACTAGGTCTTTTACTAGATTTTTAGCTTTGTCTTTGTTGTTTTCGAAGTCACTGAGTGCTAGATATATGATTTCAGCAATCATATCCATGTCTTCTTCTTTCATCCCTCTTGTTGTAACAGCAGGTGTTCCAAGTCTTATTCCGCTAGTTACAAATGGACTCTTAGGATCGAATGGCACTGTATTTTTGTTACATGTTACAGAGACTTCGTCTAATAATTTTTCTGCAACTTTACCAGTTAACTCCATATTTTGAAGGTCAACTAATAGTAAATGATTATCAGTTCCCCCTGATACAAGATTAAATCCTCTTTTAGTTAGACCTTCTGCTAAAGCTTTAGCATTGTTAATTGTTTGTTTTTGATATTCTTTGAAATCATCTGCTAAGGCTTCTTTGAAGCTGACTGCTTTTGCAGCTATAACGTGCATCAATGGTCCACCTTGGATACCTGGGAATATAGCTTTATCAATTATTTTAGCATATTTTTCAGGACATAAAATAAGTCCGCCCCTTGGTCCTCTTAATGTCTTATGAGTTGTAGATGTTATAAAATCTGCATATGGTACTGGGCTTGGATGAAGTCCTGCAGCAACTAATCCTGCAATATGTGCCATGTCTACCATTAGATAAGCTCCAACTTCATCAGCTACTTCTCTAAATTTCTTGAAATCTATTGTTCTAGCATAAGCACTTGCTCCTGCTACAATAAGCTTTGGTTTGCTTTCTTTTGCAATTTTCATTAATTCATCGTAATCAATATAACCTTCTTTATTTACACCATATGGTACAATTTTATATTGTTTACCTGAAATATTAACAGGACTTCCGTGTGTTAAGTGTCCCCCATGTGATAAATTCATACCCATGATAGTGTCACCAGGATTAAGTACTGCAAAGTAAACAGCTAAGTTAGCATTAGCACCAGAATGTGGTTGAACATTAGCATGTTCTGCACCAAATAATTCCTTTACTCTGTCTCTTGCTAGGTCTTCAGCTATATCTACACATTCACAGCCTCCATAATATCTTTTGCCTGGGTAACCTTCTGCATATTTATTAGTTAGTTGGCTTCCCATTGCTGCTAATACTGCTTTTGAAACAAAATTCTCTGATGCTATAAGTTCAATATTATCCCTTTGTCTGTTTATTTCTTTATCCAGTGCACTAGCTAATTCTGGATCAATGCTCTTAACTTCATCAAATGTATACATCTACATACCTCCATTTTTACTTAGTAAATCAATGAAATTATTATAGCATAAGTTAATCTATATTGGAATACGCATTTGACATATTTGATTTATTTCCTTTTTTTATGAATTTATGAAATACCTAACTTAACATTCATTATAATATCTAGAAAATATCTAAATATTGAAAACACCTAAACCTGATAAGAAGATAAGAATAATAAGTATAGGTATAATATACTTTAATAAGAAAATCCAAAAGTTAGCTAATCTAAATTTTACTGTACCACCATTAGTTGCCTCATTTATAGCATTTTTCTTACCTAATACCCATCCAACAAACAAGCATACCATCAAGCCTCCAAAGGGTTGCAATATATTAGAAGTAATAAAACCATACATATCAAATATACTTTTACCTCCAATCATTACATTACTCAAACTGCCTTTTGATAATGATGAAAAAATGCACATGATAAATACAATTAAACTAGTTATAATAACTGCTTTTTTTCTTGTCCATTTTCGCTGTTCTATTAAATACGCAACTGGTATTTCAAGTAATGATATTGATGACGTAAGCGCAGCGATACTCAACAAAACAAAAAATAATGTTGAAAAAACAGCTCCAAGGCTTGTACCCATTGTAGTAAATACCGCTGGAATTGTGACAAAAGCAAGACTTGGTCCTTCTTCTGGTGTAAAACCAAATGCAAAAACTGCTGGAAGGATAGCAAATCCCGCCATGATTGCTACTAGGGTATCTAGTAATGGAACAATTATTGCATTCTTAACTAAATTTTCGCTTTTATTTAAGTAACTACCGTAAGTAACCATACAAGCCATACCAAGACTCAAAGAGAAAAATGCTTGACCAGCTGCATTAAGTATAACTTTTGGTGTTATTTCACTAAAATTAGGCTTAATAAAAAATTTAACACCTTCCATAGCGCCTTCAAGAGATAAGCTCTTGAAGGTAAGAATAATCATAATTACAAATAAAGCTGGCATAAGTATTTTACTAGCTTTTTCAATTCCTTTATTAATGCCTGATGAAACAATAACAATGTTAAGAATTATATAAATGCCGCCCCAAAAAATTGGTTGAACATCATTTACCACTAAATCATTAAATGAGTCAGATAGAAAGTTAGGGTCTGTTGAATTAATTGTCCCTGTTATGGCCTTAAAAATATATGCTAATGACCATCCTCCTACAATCATATAAAAACCCATAATTAAAAATGCTACTATAACACCTATAAAACCTATAAAACCGAATCTTTTGTCAATACTTTTAAAAGCTCCAACTGCATTACTTTGAGAATACCTTCCTATAGTAAATTCGGCAAGCATTAAGGTAAACCCTATAATAACTACAGTTATCAAATAAATAAGCACAAAAGCTCCGCCACCATTTTCTCCAGCTAAATACGGAAACCTCCATATATTTCCTAAACCAACAGCTGAACCTCCAGCAGCTAATATAAACCCTATTTTACTTCCCCATTGACTTCTTTGAGCATTATTGTCCTTCAATGTATACACTTTCCTCTCTGCAATATATAGATATGTCTCCTGAATTTTACATAACAAACAAAAGTAAGTCAATTAGTTATATTTGACTATGCATCTAGTACTTTATTGCTATTTGCTGATTATACATTTTTTAAGTATTATAGATACGGTACATAAAAATACTTGTCCTAAGATAAAATAAGTATATCCTAATCATGTTAAAAAAAATACTAATTTTATTATAATTATTGTTATAAAACGTTTACTAAATATTGTTAATTACTCTTAATGATATTATTTATTATAATTTTCAATTTTAAATTGATACCTGTTTAAGTATAGTGTACAATATATTTGAATACGAAAAACGGCTAGATTTTCTAAAAGATTTCTATGAAAATAGAAAGCAGATTTTTTATATAAAAATAATTATAAGGTGATAATATGAATTATAAATTAATTTTCAAATCAGCTATTCTTTCTGGAGAGATTATGTTGAGAAATGGTGCCGAGACTTATAGAGTTGAAGATACCATTAATAGGATATTAAAAACTACAAATTTTCAGGTTATAGAATCTTTTGTTACACCTACAGGAATATTTGCTACATTAGATGATCCAACAATTGAAATGATTACATATGTAAAAAGGGTTAATAAACGAACCATTCATTTATCTAAGGTGGAATCAACTAATGATATTTCCAGAAAATATTGTGCTGCTCAATTGTCAATTGAAGAAGCTTATGAAAAACTCCTTGAAGTTCAAAGGAAACCTCTGTATTCTGATATGATTACAATCATTGCTACGGGATTAGCCGCTGGTTTTTTCACTATAGTTTTCAGTGGTAATTTAAATGATTTTATTGTATCTTCAATCATAGGTGCTAATTTAGCTATTATTGATATACTCTTTAAGAAATTAAATATATATAAATTCTTCTATGATATTGTGGGTGGTTGTTTAATTGCACTAATAGCTATTTTATTCACTAAGTTCATCCCTCTTGGCACCAATTTCGATCTTATAATTATTGGTTCTATTATGCCTTTAGTTCCGGGAGTCGCTTTTACCAATGCCATTAGAGATACTATAGAAGGCAACTTATTATCTGGTATTTCAAGAGGTGTGGAAGCTCTTATTATTGCGGCATCCATAGCAACCGGTGTAGGTGTTGTTCTTAAGCTATTTTATCTATTATATGGAGGTAGTGCAATATGATTATTCAAGTAATTGGAGCATTTTTTGCTACTTTGTTTTTTTCAATAATATTTAATATTTCAAAAAAGCAGCTTTTTTATTGTGGCATAAATGGAGCTATAGGATGGCTTGTTTATTTATTAACAATAAATATGGACTCAATAACTCTTTCAACTTTTCTTGGAGCTTTAGCAATCAGTATTATAGCCCATATATTATCAAAAATAAGAAAAACACCAGTAACGGTATTTTTAATTGCAGGAATTATACCTTTAGTACCTGGAGCAATTTTATATAAAGCTATTTACAATATTGTTATTCAAGATTATGATATGTCTACATATTATGGCATACAGGCTATAGAACTAGCATGCGCTATAGCAGTAGCTGTTTTTTTGGTTGCTTCTGTAACTAAATCTCCAAAAATGAAAAGATAATATATTGAACTTAATACTCTCTAGTTCAATATATTATAACAATTGATATTTGTAGCATGTCCTTATTATACATGTTGAATTAAATATATATAATAATTAAAAGCTATTTTTTATCATCCCAGTTCTCTGTCTCCATTCCTTTATCATTAAGTACCCCTAATAGAATTCCTATTGTGCATAGTCCTTCAACAATAAGCATAACATTTTCATTTGGTACTTTTACACCTGCTGCAACAAGCATCATAATGATTGTACTAGCTATACTAATGATTACTTTTGTATTTGTCAATCTACGTAGAATCTCCTTTTTCATCTACTCCACCTCCTTTTTAAGTAATCTAGCTATAACTGTTGCTAACTCTGCTCTTGACACTTTTTCATCAGGTTTGAAGTCTCCATTGGGATATCCTGTCATTATACCTTGTAAAACTACTTCGTTAATATATCGTTCTGCCCAATGCCCTTTGGTATCATTAAAGGTATTTTTATTATTTAAAGCATGTATAATTTGATTAAAAGGATATTTTTCTCCTGGACAATTAGGTTTTCTTCTTGGATCAATTTCATAATGTCCAAGTATATGTTTTCTATCTATAGGTATATCAATATTCCATTTTCTTTTAACATAATCTATTATATACTGATGTAGCCAAATGGTTGCTTTTAACTGCTTATCTGTTAATTTACCTTGTGTCATTCTATATATTCCCTCATGTTCTATTGAAACTGAATACCAATTAGGATTAACTCCAACTTCTTTGACAATTGAGGCAGTAGAAAATTTTCTGTTCTCTGAATTAATTCCATTAGCCCACGCATTATCTTCTATTTTAACAAATTGATATATTTCTCCTGATTTAGTAACAAGAAAATGTGCTGATGATACCGTATTACTTGAACTTGCAAACCAATTTATTGTTGATTTTGCTGAACCTTCTGTTATGTGATCAACAATTACTTCAGGGGCATGTCCTCTTCTAGTAGACTTGTTTGTATTGCTATTTCCTTTCCAGATGATTTTATAATTAGTCATTTAGTCACCTCTCTTTCTTCTTTCTTAATCTTAAGTGTTTTATAATACCTAATTTATTATATGCTCAAGAAATAGAGAAAGTGAACGTTAGATGCAATTCATGTATATATAACATTAGTTTTCTAATGAAATTATTATAATATGGCATAAAAAAAGGCACTGTACATAAATAGTTACATACACTGCCTTTTAGTCTAAGAATTTACTTTCTTTCTTTTTTTTCTTGCATACTCTGCCTGTTTGTCTAGACACTCTTGACATCTTAGATATCCTGTACTATGTGGTTTGCTACAATCAATACATAAACCTTGTTCTTTCCTCGCATCTTTTAATTTTCTTGTATAAAACGTACTTTTCATATTCCTCACTCTTTCTGACAATCATTCTAGTATATATTTTGTCCTTTTTTAGACGTTACTAAACTTTTATTCTTTGTCATATATTACTTTCATTCGTTAAATAATATTCTACCATCTTATATATTGTAAAGCAATACTTTCCCGAAATCGTTAAAACTACTTATTCAATGTTATATTGCCAATATCCTACATCTATCCATTTGTCAAATTTCAAACCCACTTTTTCAAAGTGTCCCGCTTTTTTAAACCCAAGCTTTTCATGTAATTTAACACTTGGCTCATTAGGCAATGCCACTACTCCCATGATTACTCTGTAATTAAGTTTTCGTAATCTATCTATTAATTCTTCATACAAAATAGTTCCGACACCTCTACCACTATAATCTTTATCCAAGTATATTGACGATTCAACGCAAAAACGATATGCACTTCTACCTCTCCACTCAGAAACATACGCATATCCAACTACTTTACCCTTTTTTTCATATACTATAAAACAATATTTATCTGTAATATATTTAATCTTATCTATCATATCCTCTACTGTTACATTTTCTTCTTCAAAAGTAACCACCGTATTTTCCACATAATAATTATAGATATCACATATTGCCTGAGCATCACTTAATTTTACATCTCGAATCATATAAGTACTCCCTTCTAGTCTATTCTATGTATTCCATTTCTTTTAGTATTAATACTTGTTATTACATTATTATATATGTTATCCCCTCTTATAACAATAGCTATTCCTTCTAATTATTTAGTTCATCAATAATTATATTAACTTCATTCAAAGAATTACATATGTATCTTGCGTTTTCTCTAGCTATATCTGATTCAGCAATGATATCCGGTATCCATATGGGTATCATATTTGCTCTAGTCGCAGCTAATATACCATTTTCCGAATCCTCCAGAACAATACATTTTTCCGGATTCACCCCCAACTTCTTACTTGCCATAAGAAAAATATCTGGTTCAGGTTTCCCTTTTTCAATCTCATCTCCACAAACTATAGTATTGAAGTAATCAACTATATCCACTTTTTCAAGTAATTCCAATGCATCACTCCTATTTGTTGATGTTGCAACCGCAGTAGGAATTTCTCTTGTTTTACAATATTCCAGAAATTCTAGAAGACCCTCTTTCATTGGAACACCATTCAACGACATAAACTCTTTAGTATAATCTATCCTAACTTTTCTCACTTCCTCGAAAGGAAAATCATCACCAAGATTATTAACAAGCAACTTTCTAGTATCCACCAAAGTTCTTCCCACAGCTTTCATCATCAATTCCCTACTTATCACATATCCCAAATCTTTACCTGCCCTCTCCCAACTCTCCAAAGCAATACACTCCGTATCCAACATCAATCCATCCATATCAAAAATTATTCCTTCTATCACAACAATCACACTCCTCAATCTAAAATTTTCACTAATTCATCTAATGAAGATATACTCTCAACCTGTTTATCATAACTTTTATCTCTATCTAAAATTATAGAATTTATCCCTAATTCTTCTGCACCTTGGCAATTACTATAATTATCATCAATAAATAACGTCTGTGCTGGTGATATACCTAATTCCTCTAGCGCTGGAATAAACATACCTTTATCAGGTTTTGTTACTCCCATTATTGATGATATAATAAACGTTGAAAAATAATCCCTCAATCCCGCTTCTTCATATACATTTAATAAAGACGGCCAAGCATCAGAGATTATACCTAATTCAAACTTCTCATAAAGTTTTGGTATAATTTCATACACATCATCATAAAACTCATATTTACTATTATTATATACTAAATCTTTGGCTATCATATCTACAAGCTCATCATCCAAGTTTAAAATAGGCAATTGATCAGAAAATATTCTATAGAACCTTCTAAAATGATAATACTCCTGTTCCCTGTCTATAATTAAACTTTGCTTTTCTATGTAATAATAAGCTTTCCGCAATGCCTTATTTATATACAGTTCCTTTACCCTATCAAAAACATCTCTATCAATAAATTCAAAAATCCTTGGTGATATAAACCAATTTCCTGTCCTAGGATAGTTTAACACTCTCCCTGAATCAAATAAAATTGCTTTAATATTATTGAATTTCATTTTAATTCCACCCCTAATATACAATTTATAAACATCATACAAATCATTATATCAACCAAATAATTTAACTTCAAGAAATATATATCTGCACCACTCTCTTCATGAAATTGAAATTTGAAATAGCCAATAGTTAATCTAACATAGAAGAAAAAGTGTTTTGTGATTATATTGACGGTTAATTCAAGCAAAATAGTATATGTATATGTGGAGTAGTGAGGCAGGACGCCAAACCCAGTTTTTAATCTGACAGCCCTACTGGACTGTCAGAAATAATAATGGACTCGATGTCCATTATTATTTGTTGAGCTCAGGACGAGCAATAGCTGGCGTAACATATACATATGCTATTTTGCAAAAAGCCAAGTCAGAACAAAACATCTTTTCTGACTTACTTGAATAATAACTTACATCTAAAGTAAATTTTTATTATTTTCTTTTATCAAATTTCACTTGCAGAAAATCTCAATTCCATGTATCATTATACCAATACTATTTTTAGAGGTGAGAAATTATGAATATCGATTTTTCTTTAATCATACAACTTATACTAGTTGCCTTAATCATGTACTTTATGTATATTCATATTGATACTAATAATAGTATGCGTTTCTTTAAACAAATATTTATCTATAACACCATTAGCTCGACTCAATATCTTGATTATAAAACTACCCTATATCAAGAAGATATTGAATCCTATCATAAATATAAAATATGGATTTACTTCGAGAAAACGAAATTAATATTCAACTAAATCAACCTAAAACCTAAAACTAGGAGGAATTTAATTGAATATTGTAATAAAGTTCTTATCTGATATACTAAACCAACTGTATTATGTAGTTAATGATTGGGGCATCACTATAATCCTAATTACACTACTAATTAAAATACTGTTAATACCACTAAGTATCAAACAGAAAAAAGGTTTAGAACTTCAACAAAAATTATCTAAAGAAGTTGAAAACATCAAGAAAAAATACAGTAATGACAAAGAGAAGATGGAAAAAGAAATAAGCAAAATTTCCAGTAAATACTCTGGTAGTATGATAGGTTGTTTATTAACATTTGTTCAACTTCCAATCATGATATCACTTTATAGAGCTATTTCTAGTATTCCGATAGAGGTAGCATCGACTGTTATCTTACCTTGGGTAACTAATCTAAAGGCTCCAGACAATTATTATATTATACCAATAATATCTGTAATAATTCACTTGATGCCTAATATTATGTACTATCTTAATATATTCAAAAAATTAGAACTAACTAAACCTAATAAATTAATGATCTTTAGTACAATAATAATAAATGCATTATTTATATCAAAAGCCCCAGTCATAATAGGTCTATACTGGATTATAACTGGTTTATATTCGTTTATAGAACAATTAACAACTAATATCATTCTA
Organism: Vallitalea sediminicola; assembly: GCF_054408565.1. Taxonomy (NCBI): domain Bacteria; kingdom Bacillati; phylum Bacillota; class Clostridia; order Lachnospirales; family Vallitaleaceae; genus Vallitalea; species Vallitalea sediminicola. The sequence goes on along the minus strand of NZ_BTPT01000059.1, from coordinate 23,877 downwards.
ATAAGAAAAAAGCCCCAATATGAAGCTTGTACAAAAAAATAGATTAATGGAAACACTAACACATAAGAGCTCTATTAAAAAGGGCTCTAGTTTTATTTCAAGAGACCTTATGCTTAATTAGATTTAATTAAGTACAAACCTTAAGACATAGAATATTAGTGGAGGTGATAATCTAATGGTAGATGGGTATAAAATAACATCTTATATAACCAACTTATCCACTGGAGAAAAAGTTCCATATAATTCCTTGACAAAAGAACAAAAAATAGAAGCTGAAAAAAAGATGATTCACCAAATGGTAGATGCTATAGGATATAGCGTAAAAAGTATAAAAATCGATAATCAATAAATTCTATGTACCTAGAGTCTAACATTAGTTAGACTCTAAATTGCTATATACTATAAGCAATTATCACACTCTGTTTTAGTAGCTGCTTCATCTGCTGGAGTTGGATCTTCTACTGGATCATAACAACAAGGTTTAATTGTTTTTGGTCTAGTACATAACTCAAGGGGTTGAATACTTTGTTCTAGCAAATCACCTTCAACAAATTCTAAGCAAGGATTTTGTTCACAAGGGTTAATTGGTATGCATTTTGGTGGTACACAAAGACCTCCATGTTGCAATATTACATATACAATTTTCACTTAGCAAATTTTTACCCTATCTGATTATATATATTAATAATATCTTCTAATGAAATTTTCTTAGGATTAATCAATGTACAACCATGTATTATAGCATCTTTTGACATTAGATCTATACTTTTTTCATCCATTTCATATTGTTTTACGGCTTCATCAATATTAATCTGTTTCATTAATTCTTCAATTTTATTAATTAGATGTTTGTGGTATTGACCTTTATCAATTTTAGTAATATCAACATCCATGTATTTTAGTATGTTCTTGATTTTGTCTTGTAACTGTTCTTTATTAAATTCTAACATAGGTATCTGTAGAATTCCTACCGCCAATCCATGTGGCATACCACAATGACCTGTCAATGGACATCCAAGAGCATGAGGAATAGTAGCCCCACAATGACTCATTGCTATTCCAGCTAGCATAGATGCATAAGACATATTTACTCTAGCTTCAATCTCTCCACTATTCACTGCATCTACTAAACTATTAAAAACAATCTTAATCGCTTCTAAAGCAAATAAATCAGTCATTGGATTTTCTATGGTGGAAGTATATGCTTCTAACGCATGTCCTAATACATCTAAACCTGTGCATGCAGTAATAAAAGGAGGTAGATTTTTAGTCAAAACAGGATCTATGATAGCTGTTATAGGATAAATTTTATATGAAGTTATTGAATCTTTTATCTTAGTTTCTGGATCGGTTAAAACTGAATAGAAAGATACTTCAGAACCAGTTCCTGATGTTGTAGGTATTGCTATTATTGGTAATGGATCGTTTACTATTTCTTTTTTACTGTCTCCTCGCCCATCTAAATATTCATATGAACTTCCCTCATTAGTTGCCATTACTGATATCCCTTTAGTGGTATCCATTGCACTTCCTCCACCAATAACAATAAGAACATTACAATTTTCATTCTTACATTTTGTAGCTGCTTCATCCACTACATTTATTGTTGGATTAGGGATTACCTCATCATATAAATAGTAATCTATATTATTTTCAGTAATAATATCTAGTACCTTATCAACTATACCAGCTTTAATTAATCCTTTATCTGTAACGATCATGATTTTCCTAGCATTAATTTCTGCTAACTGACTTTTCAAAGAATCTAATTGATCTTTTCCAAAAATTATTTTGGTACTTAGTAAGAATTGAAATGAATTTAAGTTTTCCATTTAAGTCACATCCCCATTTTATAATATTAAATATTTTGTATTTCAATTATACTAAACTTAATTTTGTATTTCAATGAATCCAGTGTTATTCAAATTACCAAATCCTTTCTTATAATTACTGCAACCCACTACTATTTTTTTTAATTTATAATTAATACCACTTAGTTTTTTAGTTAATTCCATAATAGTTATTATTTTAAGTATATCCACATAGGTATACTTGTCAAAATGATATAACATCAGTATTGTAATATTCCTATTATATACTTAATAATTGATTTTATTATTAATCAAAGTAACTAACTGTTAAAAATATCATTTAGCAACTTATCTATACATATAATTAAAAGGAGATGTGTCATGAACAAGAATAACATTAGAATATGATAAAGGTGATGTTATGCAAAAAGCAGCACTTTACATAAGAGTATCAACTGATGAACAAACAGAATATAGCCCTAGCGCTCAAAAAACAGCATTATTAGAATATGCCCATAATAATAATTATCTGGTCCAAGATGAACATATATTCATAGACGAAGGAATATCTGGAAGAACAGCAGAGAAAAGACCTGCATTCATGCGTATGATAGGTCATGCTAGAAGTACTCCTCACCCTTTTGATGCCATCTTAATACATAAGTTTGATAGATTTGCACGTAATCGTGAGGATTCAGTAGTTTATAAATCTCTCCTTAGAAAAGAATGTGGTATTAAGGTAATAAGTATAACTGAACATATTGAAGATGATAAATTCGCAATTATCCTTGAGAGTATGTTGGAAGCTATGGCAGAATACTACTCACTCAATCTATCAGATGAAGTAAAAAAAGGCATGATAGAAAAAGCCAAACGCGGCGAACATTCAGGCACCTGTCCTATAGGTTATAGATTAGATAAAACATCTAAGATATTACTAATAGATGGAAAATACAGTACAGTAATAAAACTTATTTATAATGATTTTAATGAAAACAAAACTCTTTATGAAATAGCTAAAAATCTTAATATACTAGGATACAGAACTAAAAAGAATAAATTATTCAGTAAACGTACTATTGAATATATAATTAAAAACCCTGTGTATTGTGGCTATAATAGATGGAACTATCGTAAAGGCGGCTTTAATATCCCTAACTCCACTGATCAATGGATCATAGCAAAAGGTCAACATGAATCATTAATAGATAAAGAATTATGGGATAGAGCTCAGTTGAAATTAAAGAATAACAAAACATTAATGGCTACACACTACCGGCCTATATACGAAAAAAAACATTGGTTAAGTTCTATACTTCGTTGCGCTTCTTGTGGTAGTGCAATGACTACAAATATAATAAAAGGCAAATATATTAATTTTCGTTGCTCAAAATATTTTAAAGGCAATTGTAATTCTCCAAACTATATCAGTGGCAAAAAAATAGAAAATCATGTTTTAAGAAAGTTAGAACAAGACCTTGATAATTTTTATGATATAGTTATTAAAAAAAATGCTATTTCAACGACTTCAGATAATATAATACTATTACAACAACAACTTAAAAAAACAACTAAAAAATATGAATTAGCTAATAAATCATATCTTGAAGAGATAGATACCCTCAAGGAATATGAAAATAATAAAAGTAATATAAAAAAAGAAGAAGCTGAGTTAATTGTAAAAATAGATAAACTCAAGCAAGAAGAACTCCAAGATGAAAACACATCTGTCCTACAGCTATCTTCTCCAGCTACAATATTATATCTTGATGATATATCAGTAATGAACAAACATAGAATCGCTAAATCTTTCATAAAGCAAATTATATTTGACTCTACTAAAAATACAATTATAATTGATTTTTATATTAACAAATAGGAAACAAGATTCATAAAAAGCGAACGTTTATAGTTATATCGTTTGCTTTTTTTATATACTCTATTGAAACAAAGACCTGCATGTTTAATTCTATACTGAATAAAATAAATAGTTTTTAGATATAATGATAATCCAACAGCCATACAGCCGTCATCAAGGTCTATTTCTATAACTTTTGCCAATCCCTGACAACCAATACCTTGGCGTAATTCATTATTTCTATCAGGTCCCTCAACAAATCCCAAATAATTTATACAAGGAATACATTCTTTACATTCTCCATAATATGAAAGACCATATGGAGCATATAAATCAATTGTTATTGATGGTGGATTTGTATCATCATCACAATGTGGAGAATCTTTATCTGGTAGATATAGTGCTTGGAAGCATTCTTCTGCTAATACTCTACAATGTTTATCTAATAATTTTGCTGCGAATCTAACTTTTAGTTTAGATAATGTTACTCTAACACAGTTAGGTCTTTTTGGTAAAGTTTCAACACACGAACCATCAATTTCACCTATACTAAAATCGATATCAATAACTTTTAATTCAACAGCTTTTGTACATGGATTTTCTTCAAGTAAACATTCTGGTATCTTTATTTCTCTACATAGATTAATACCACATTCATCAAAAACCACTGGAGCAACACAAGTCAATAACTTAGGTTCACCTAATAGTCAAAGGAACACACAAATTAATCATTCTTATAATAAATAATGTGAACTGTTTTTTTCATGACATCAATTTCTATTTTACCAATAAAAGATCTATACAATTTGTTTCTTATATCCTTAGAATAATTATCGATAGTAAATATATTATGTAACATGATTTTATTCTCTTGATCAAAAGAAATACTCCTTATATTTTCTAGTTCCTTGATTAGATTTTTACGTTCCTTACTTAATCTTAGCTTATTATCCTTGTATTCTTCAATTGAATCAATATCTTCGATATAAGCTTTTTTAATCTTCTCAAACTTATTTTCTAATTTATTCAACTTATTCAAAATTATTTTTCTCTGATTGTTCATAAGCATCTTTTTATGTTTTGTAGTAATCAATACGTTATTAAAATCTTCGACTAATTTACCTTCTATTAATTTTTCTAATAAGTTTACTCTTATCATTTTTCTCTGGAGACATGCTCCTTCAGAACTTTTTCTACATCTGAAATATGAATATCTTTTTTGATTATTCTTATATACCATACTTCCTTTACAATATGAGCATTTGACTAATCCTGATAAATAATGACTGTATTCATTAGAATGATTAATCTTATTAGTCTTTTTCATTCGTTCTATTTTTTTAATAGATTGATTATATATTTGTTCATCAATTATCCTTTCATGATCACCATTAGAAATTATCCAGTTATCTTCATCCCTTAATTCACTTTTTTTATTCTTTCTGTTCCATCTTACAATACCAATATAAAAAGGATTTTCGAGAATGTATTTTATTGACTTACTTTGGAATAATCCATTATTTTTAGTTCTATACCCCATATTGTTGAGTATATTAGCAATATTGACATATCCTATATTATCATTTACAAATTTATAATATATCATTTGTACTATTTCCTTTTCAGTATCATCAACTACCATTTTACCATTCACCACTTTATATCCTAGAGGCGGTCTTGTTTGCATTCCGCCTCTTCTTGCTTTTTCACTCATACCTTTTTTAACTTCATCTGATAGATTAAGGGAATAGTACTCTGCCATAGCTTCTAGCATACTCTCAAGAATAATCGAAAATTTATCTTCCTCCAACTGTTCTGTTATACTGATAACTTTAATATTACAATCCCTTTTCAAAAGTGATTTATAGACAACACTATCTTCTCTATTTCTAGCGAATCTATCAAACTTATGAACTAAAATTACTTCAAATGGTTTTGGCTTCTCTTTTGCTTTTTTAATCATCTCCATAAAAGCTGGTCTTTTTTCAGCTTTCCTGCCTGATATGCCTTCATCTATAAAAATGTTACAATTAGGTATATTTATATTATTTTTATCAGCATAATTCAAAATAGCATTTCTTTGTGCACTGGGACTGTATTCTAACTGCTCTGAAGTACTAACTCTAATATACGCTGCACCTATAACTTCTAATCACCTGCTATAACATCCTTCTTAATATATTATATTTTTAAAATTGTTACTTTAGTATTATCTTTATGCAAAGAATTAGCTGTCAAATAATATTTTTAATAAATATATTATTTGACAGCTCTTCATATTTTATCTTTCCACTATTATTGCAGTACCTTGCCCTCCACCAATACATAGAGTAGCTAAGCCTGTTTTACTTTCACGTTTAATCATTTCATATATTAGAGTAACTAAAATACGTGCTCCTGAAGCTCCTATAGGATGACCTAATGCAATCGCTCCTCCATTAACATTAACTTTTTCTTTATCCAAACCCAAGTCTCTGAGGACAGCAATGGATTGAGATGCAAATGCTTCATTAGCTTCTATTAAGTCAAGATTATCTATTGTCATTTTAGCTTTTTCCAACGCTTTTCTAGTAGCTGGCACTGGAGCATAACCCATTATACTTGGATTAAGCGCTGCTGATGCATAAGATTTTATAGTAACCAAAGGCTTAATTCCTAATTCTTCAGCTTTGTCTTTAGCCATTACGATAAACATAGCGGCTCCATCATTAATTCCTGACGCATTACCTGCTGTAACTGTACCTTCTTTATCAAATGCAGGTCTTAATTTCCCAAGCTTTTCAATGGTCATACCATGTTTTGGAAATTCATCTTTATTAAATATTACTGGCTCACCTTTACGTTGTGGGATTACTACCGGCACAATCTCATCTTGGAATCTATCTTCTTTTTGAGCTTTTTCAGCTTTCATTTGACTATTAAGTGAAAATTCATCTTGCTCTTCTCTAGATATCCCCCATTGTTTGGCTATATTCTCAGCTGTAACACCCATATGATACTTATTGAATATATCTGTAAGTCCATCATTTATCATAGAATCAACAAGCTCACCATTTCCCATCCTATGACCCCATCTAGCTTTTGGTATCAAGTATGGTGCATTACTCATACTTTCAACACCACCTGCAAGTACTATATCTGCATCCCCAAGCATTATAAATTGTGCAGCCATACTTACAGTTCTAAGTCCAGAACCACAAACTTTATTAATTGTAATAGCAGGTGTAGTTTCTGGTACATCTGCACCAATTGCAATTTGTCTAGCAGTATTTTGCCCAAGTCCTGCTGACAAAACATTACCTATAAGAACTTCATCAATTAGTTCTGATTTTATACCTGCTCTTTCAATGGCAGCTTTCGCTGTAACCACCCCTAGTTCAACAGCTGAAAGCTTAGCTAAACCACCACCGAATTTACCTATTGGTGTCCTTACTGCACCCACAATCACTACTTCTCTCATAAATACCCATTCCTCTCCAAAAAAGTGTTTTCTTATCATCTTCCTTTTTATAATACAATACCACCAGTTACTTCAAGTACTGAACCAGTTACATAACTGGCTTCATCAGAAGCTAAATACAGATAAGCATTGGCAACATCTTCTGGCAATCCTAATCTCTTTACAGGAGCTTTATCTCTCATCATGTTAAGTACTTTTTCAGGCATACCTTCTGTCATAGGCGTAAGAATAAAACCAGGTGCTACAGCATTAACACGGATACCTTTCTTTCCTAACTCTTTTGCCCATGTCTTAGTCATTCCAATTACTCCCCATTTTGTAGCAGCATAATTAGTTTGACCGTAGTTTCCATATAATCCAACTACAGATGTAGCATTTAAGATTACTCCCTTACCTTGCTCTACCATGACTTTTGCAGCTGCTTGACCACAGTTATATACACCCTTCAAATTCACATCTATAACTTTATCAAAATTCTCTTCTGTCATTTTAACCAAAGTACCATCTGCTGTTATTCCTGCATTATTAACTATAATATCCACTTTTCTATAAGCATCCAAGGTTTTTCTAACCATAGTATCAACCTGTTGTTTATCGGTCACGTCAACTACTATACCAATGGCTTCTCCACCATTTTCTTTCACCTTATTAACTGTCTCTTCTACCTCATTTTTAAATAAAGACGCTATTACCACTTTTGCACCTTCATCAGCAAACCTAATTGCTGTAGCGGCTCCTATACCACGTCCTGCTCCTGTAATAATTGCAACTTTATCTTTTAACCTCACATATACTCCTCCTTTAATATTATAAAATGGCAGTAAATAAATTGTGGGTCCATATTAATCATAATTTATCACTGCCATAATATTTATGTTTTAATAACTGATTTTATTAATCAACTTAATCTGTGAACAAATAATCCACTTCTTAATTTTGGTTCAAACCATGTTGATTTTGGTGGCATCACTTCACCTGTATCAGCAACTTCCATCAAATCATCTATTGTAGTTGGATACATGGAAAAAGCTACTTTCATTCCTCCATCAACACGTCTTTTTAATTCTTCAAGACCTCTTATTCCCCCAACAAAATCAATTCTTTTATCAGTTCTAGGGTCTTTAATGTTAAGAATAGGTCCTAATAGATTATCTTGTAGAATTGCCACATCTAATCTATCAACTATATTGTCTTTGTTAGTGATCTTGTCTTTGGCAGTAATCTTATACCATTTATTATCTAAGTACATACCATAAGTATGTTTATTAGTAGGTTTATAAACACCATCTGCTTGTTCTTCTACTAAAAAATTCTCTTCAACTTTTCTCAAGAATTCTTCTTCTGAATGACCATTCAAGTCCTTAACCACTCTGTTATAATCCATAATAAATAGATCATCATCTGGGAAAATAACTGATAGAAAATAATTGAATTCTTCTTTCCCTGTAAAATCAGGATATTCTTCTCTTCTTTTCATTCCTACTTTTACAGAAGATGCCGAACGATGGTGTCCATCAGCTATGTATAAATAATCTATATTGCCAAATATTTCACTAATTTTATCTATTGTTAAATCCCCACTAATAACCCATACAATATGCGTGATTTCATCTTCACTTGTAAAATTGTAGATAGGTTTATTAAACTTAATATAATCATTAATTATTTTATTCAATTCATCATTTTTTCTATATGTCAAGAATATTGGTGCTGTATTAGCATCACAATAATCAAAATTATTGATTCTGTCCACTTCTTTAGCTGGTCTAGTAAATTCATGCTTCTTGATAATATTATTCATATAATCATCAATAGATGTACACCCAACCAGACCAGTTTGAACTCTTCCATCCATGATTTGTCTATAAATATAATAGCATGGCTCTTCATCTTGAACTAAAATTTCATCCTTAATCATGTTGTCAAGATTTTTTCTAGCTGTTTTATATACAACTGAATCATATTGATTTACATCATCATCTACATCTATCTCTGCACGGACTACATGTAAAAATGAATGTTCATTACCATCTGACATTTCGTTTGCTTCTTCTCTATTCATGACATCATAAGGAAGAGATGCTACTTTCTCTACTAAATCTTTGCTAGGTCTAATACCCATAAAAGGTCTTACTACAGCCATATATTAACCTCCAATCAATACTTATATTTAAAAGTATTCTTTAACTTTATCTATTATTTCTAAACCAATTCTAGACTGAGCTTCTTTGGTTGATGCTCCAATATGAGGTGTTAATGAAACTTTCTCATGAGTAAATAACTTTTTATTTTTAGTAGGCTCTTCTTCAAATACATCTATAGCTGCACCTGCAACTTTACCTGAATCTAGAGCTTTAATTAATGCCTCTTCATTAACTACGCCACCTCTTGCACAGTTAACGATATAAACTCCATCTTTCATCATATTAAATTCATTTTCATTAAGTACTGGTCCAATCTCTTTAATGAAAGGTATATGTAATGATATGAAATCTGATGTTTTAAGTACTTCTTCTTTTGTAACACAACTAAATTCGTCATATCCATCCTTAGTTATGATATCTGTATAGATAACTTTCATTCCTAGGGCACTAGCTTTTTTAGCTACTTCTATTGCAATTCTTCCAAATCCTATAAGTCCTAAAGTCTTACCAGATAATTCTATACCCTTATATGCTTTCTTGTACCACATTCCATCTCTCATTGTCACATTAGATATATATAAGAATCTTGATAAAGAAAACATATGAGCGATGGTAAGTTCTGCTACTGATGCACTACTGGCTTTAGGTGTATTTTCAACTGCTATACCTTTTTCTCTAGCATAAGACACATCAATATTATCAAGCCCTACTCCAGCTCTAATGATTAGTTTAAGATTACTTCCAACAACCGCATCAATAACTTCTTTTCTGATTTTAGTAGCAGATCTAATAATGATTACGTCATAATCACCTAACTCCTTTTTTAATTCTGGTACATCTAAATGCTCAATCACTAATTCATGCCCCATATTTGTTAGCTCTTTTGCAGCATTTCTATCCATACCATCAGCGACTAATATTTTAGCCATAATATAACCTCCAATAAACTTACTTTTTATACCTATAATTAAATTTTAAACATGATCATTTACTTAAATTAAAGTTTTAATATATCTTCAATATTTTCAAGAAGTTCTTTTACTTCCTCTAGAGTAGTATCAGCCATATGAGCTATTCTAAATGTTTTTTCTTTTAATTTACCATAACCATTTGAAATCATGAATCCTCTTTCACCTAAAGCTTTATTTAACTCAGAAACACTAATTTCTCTTGTATTTTTAATATTTGTTAGCGTATTTGACGCATATTTTTCATCAGGTAATAATTCAAAATATTCATTAGCCCAATTTCTAACGTATTTCGCCATCTTGGCATGCCTTTCAAACCTATTATCTAGGCCTTCCTCTAAAATCTTATCTAATTTATAATCTAACGCAAACATATGTGATAATGATGGTGTTGATGGATACTGATGATCTTTTTTCTTGATAGTATCGTATAGCTTCACAAGATCTAAATAAAATCCTCTATTTTCTACCTGTCTTGCAGCATTTATAGCTTTTTCTGAAACAGTACAAATAGCAAGTCCTGGAGGTAATCCAAGAGCTTTTTGAGTAGAAGTTATACATACATCTATTCCACATTTATCCACCTCAATCTTAGCTCCACCTGCTGAACTAACAGCATCAACTAAGAAAACTACGTCAGGGTATTTCTTAACAACTTCACCTATTTCATCAACTGGATTCATAACACCAGTGGATGTTTCATTATGAGTAACTGTGACAACATCATATTTACCAGTTGCTAACACTTCATCAACAGATTCTTTCGTTGTAGGAGTACCCCATTCAACCTCATATAAATCAGCTGGAACATTATTACCCACAGCCATTTCATACCATCTTTTACCAAATGCACCAACTGCAAATACAGCTACTCTCTTTCTCGTACAACAACGAATGGCTGATTCCATTAATCCACTACCAGATGTAGTTGATAGAATAATTTGATTTTCAGTGTAAAAAAGTTTCATAAGTTTTTCACTAATGTCTCTTTGAAGCTTAGATGCCTCTTTAGTCCTGTGCCCAATCATAGGTGTAGCCATCATCTTAAGCACATCATCTTTAACCTCTACAGGTCCTGGAATAAATAATTTTTTATGCATATTACAGCCTCCTTACGTTAAAATTAAAATTAAAATACCACTTTTAACTTACATGAACTAATATCCATATAAATATATAAGTGATACATAGAGAAATAATATAATATTATTTTTTAATATTTACAATATCTCTCCAAATTAAGAATATCATAAATAAATCATACTACAACTAAATCGAAATTATATTTGTCAAAATAAAGAATTAATTATCTTTTTTTTACATTATAAAGTAATTAAAACATATTAATTTAAATTATAATCATTGTTGACTCATTCAAACCCAAAAAAACATGTGTTCATTAAACCATTAGGTTCTCCTAATGGTGGGCATACACATGCATCATTTGCAGGATCAACTGGTACTTCTGGATTACATACTGGACAATTACCCTCTACAGGTCGACGCATAAATTTTCCATCACCTTTATGGAAACATATTTTGCAATCAGACACTTTACTTCCTCCTCTAAAAATTAATTTCAATATATTTTATGAATAAATATAGAGTAGTGTTACAAGGTATCCGCTTATAATTACATTTTGTCTTATAAATTATTATTCTGTTCATATTTTTAGCAAAGACATGCTTGTAAAAATTATTTCAAGCATTAAACATAATAGACTAGAATACTATATTAATAAATAAGTTATTATAGCACCTAATGTAAAGGGGAAATGTATATGCCATATCTACTATCGAAAAATAATACTTCGAACTTACTTATAGACAAAACTGGTGAAAGTATATATTATAGGCGTTATCCGATAAAATATAATCAAAGAGCTGTGGTTATTGCCAAAAGTACAAATAACGAATATTCTGCTTCTCTTGATGAATATAACAATCTCCATATAATATATAAGAATTCAACTAATAGCTTAGTCCACTTATATGAAAAGAATAATAAATTCGAATTTAATAATCTATTAGATGACTTGGATAATAGTTACCAGATAAGTAATATCAGATACTTGTGTCACCATAATAATTATTTATTCTACTGTGCTTATAACCCTTATGAGAGAACCAGCGATCTAATTTTTCATTCATTCAAAGAAAATGAAAAAACTGAACCCCAATCATTGTTTTCTGTCCCTAACCTTTCATCACCTTATGAATGTTTTATAAGCAATAATATAATTTATCTTTTATGCCAAATACTTAATGACAAAGGAAGTTATGAATTAAATCTTTATAAATATAATATACAATCAACTAACTGGGAAGAATTCGAAACAATAACTGATTCTGTTAGTCCTTTTATAGATTACAGCTTATGCTTATGCAAAGATAAAATATGTGTTACATATGTAGAAAAAAAACTAACCAATACTATATTTTTCATTAGTAAAACCGATAAATGGTCTAACCCGATAAAAATCTACTCTACTACCGCAACAATTTCACCTATCATTTTTATTTATAATAATATTGTATGGATTAATTTCAAAGAAAATAATAATCTTAAGTATTCACTATCTTGTAATAATGGAACTACATTTACTGAACCCAAATTATGTTCAGCTCAAAATCCAGAAGCTAGACATTTCTATTTTTATGGCTACAACAATAATAGTTTGTCAGGCAATAAATTCTTTGGATACATCTATAAATATCCTATACTAGCTGTATTAAGCCAGGTTGATACAGATAATATACTGTTAAGTAATCAAACCAACCTAGAAATAAAATCAATTATTGGTAACTTTACTTCTAATGAAATGTATAATATTGCGTCATTGAAAACAGAATTGGAAGATCAAAAAGAAGTTCAACAGGATATAACAAAACAATATGACGATCTAGCCAAAATGGCTAAAGAATTACAATCCCAAGCTAAAATGTGGAAATCTAAAACTACTCAGGCTGAACAAGAAATCAAAAAGTTAAAGAAGAAATTAAGAAAAGCATATATCCCTCACGATAAGAAACCAATTAAGAATAACGAAATTGACGATACCAAATATGAAAATACAAAAGAAACCACAAAAGAAACCATCGACAAAAATATAGATATTAAAATCCCAGAATTAATTAAACAAATTAAAGAAATCGAAAGTAAAACTACTAATTCAGATATTGAAAAAACTAAAGAACAAAAAATTGAAATCATTACAAATGATAATTTAAATAAAAAAAACAATAATGTTTCTCTTGATTTAATTGAATAAAAATATAATTTTCGCACCTAATATTGTCTATATAGGTGCGAAATATATTTTACTTATTCTTATTTAATGATGCATTATAATCATCTACTATTTTACCAACAGTTCTAACTCTTTCAATATCACCAGTTGATGAGATTTCATCTGATATTCCTAGAATTAACTTGTCTTTGAATAATCTTATAAGTTCTTCTGTTTGTTGGATCAATTCTTCTTCATGATATATCTCATCAAATAATACTGCTGCTATACCATCTACAAGATAGATATCGTCTCCTAATGCTTCTTTCACTTCTTCTAGGGTAACATCGCCTTGTGGTTTAGGAGTTATAGCTTCTATTCCATCCAATCCACATGTTTTGGCGAATGGTAAAAGCGCTTTAGTATCTCCATCCCAATGAGAATATACAAAATTACCACCTTCGTGAAGCTGTTTACATCTTTCTATATAAGATGGTTGAACATATTTTTCGAAGTAATAAGGTGGCAATGTTCCACAATGTAAGTTATCACCAAAATTAATAATATTAATAGGTGATTTATTAATGCGATCAATCATTCTACTATGATTTTCATCCAATGCTTTAAAATATCTCTCAATCTCTGCTTCATAGTCCATTAAAGCATAAACAGCTTTTTCCACACCCATTAAATCAATGTAGAGATTTTGAACATTCACTCTTGGAATAAAAATGGTTGGAGCACCTAAATCTCCCCATTCTTTTTTTGTTTTTTGAAAATATTCTTCATTCCAACCCCAATCACTATTTTCAGCTATATAAGTAAAAACCTTAATATCCTCTTTATTTTCAGCCCACCATTTTTTAATTATTTCATGAGGACTAGAAGGAGTTTTCTCTGTAACTAATGATACTTTACCTACAGGAGTATCTATCACATGTTCAGTTTTTGTTTCACTTAATCTATTTACATATCTCTTAATCTTTGGTCCATCAATAGAATAAAAACTATCATTATATTCATATATTCTAGATGAACAACCAAGTTCTCTATATATTTCTGGTTTAGTTTTCCCTTCATAAAGATCAGGTAATTTTTCTCCAGCAAATTGCTTATCTGTTAACCAACATTGAATCCTTGGTTGCCAGATTATTTCACCATTAGCTCTTCCAAATGCTACATCTTCATGCAATTTGGCTAAATTTCTATTCTTGTGGTCAGTAATTCTTCCTTTCATAAATATCCTCCTAAATGTTTTTAGCTGATATTATTTTAACTTAAAGTGGATAATATTTCTCATTACATATTGACAATCATTATGGTATATTGATATTATTACAAAAAACTTATTGAGGTGTTTTATATATGTGTGATCATTTATTATTAAAAGATTTCTTGAAAAATGATGAAAAATTTTATGTTGCAAAATCATTATTTAATTCTAATATAAAAAGTAATTTACATTCACATGATTTTTATGAAATGTTTTTCGTAGAAAAAGGTACATTTATTCATTATATTGATAATGAAAAATATTATTTACCTGTACAATCTATACAATTCATCTATCCTGAAGACACACATTGTTTTTCAGCAAGAAAAGATAAGGAAACAACAATAACCAATCTCGCTTTTTACTTTTCTGACCTTGATGATAAGTGCAAAACATTTTTTGACAACATAAGGAAAGAGAATTCCTACAAAGGAGTATCTAGTATCTATGCTCTAGATTACCAATGGAATAGTATTTTCAGTAAGCTAAATAAAATTAAACAAATGCCTTTAGAGGTACAAGAATATTATTTTCAAAGTGTTATTTATGATTATATATTTATATATAACACCAATAAATTAAGCGCTCAAAACAACGAAATTATACCTAGATGGTTACTATATGCCAAAGAGAAGATGAAAAATAAAGATAACCTAGTAATGGGATTAAAAAGATTCATTGAAATTTCAGGAAAATCTCAAGAACATCTAAATAGACAGATGAAGAAATACTATAATCAAACTCCTGCTCAATGGATAAATCAAATAAGATTAGAAAAAATGGAGCTATTACTTTTAACTACAAAGATGGAAATCTTAGACATAATATATGATGTTGGTTTTCATAATGTTTCTTATTGCTATTCTTTATTTAAAAAGAAAAATTCATTAGCTCCTAAAGAATTCAGAGAACGTAATAGAAAAATCTTTAATGCTTGATACATGATAAGAAGTAGGATTGACTCCTACTTCTTATCGCCAACAATATGGTTTGTATCAACAACATGACTGATGTTTAATTATATCTATTATCTATTACCTTACGTATTTTTCCTGTTCTAAAGTTACGTTTGATAGTTTCAGGTTCCAGCAATTCAAGATATATATGCCCAATCAAATTCTTACTACTGAATTTTCCTAGAGCTTTTGTCTGTCTTTTAATTGAATCCAGAACACTCGAAACAAATTCTTCATTACATTCCATATCTTGTATAGTTTCTATACGAATATATATCTTAATTAATTGTCCTTCATCTTTATCTAGCTCAATTTGATAGAATGGTGATAGATAGTCATTCTTTTTAATAACCTGATCTATATCATATAAATATAAATCCGTATTATTTAACCTGATAACATCATCATTTCTTGATATGAGTTTGATTTTGGGCGACTTATTCCCACAGCTACAGACTCCTTCTACATACTCTATATTATCACCTAGTTTATACTTAATGATGGGATTTAATTTTCTTTCTAAATCTGTTATTAGAATACTATTATCATCATCTTTTTCTACATAACACCAATCTTCAAAAACATGATATTCACTTGGTTTGCAATATGGACACTGATAACCTATTGGTCCAGTTTCTACTGCTGCATAACCAAAAGACTTGATAATACTGCACTTGAATATTTTCTTTAGATACTTTTCTCCCGATTCTGCCATATGATTACCACTATAGTATATTTTTTCAAAAGTAATATCTTCATTCAATGCTTCTGCTTTTTGAGCTAGTAGTATTAATGTACCAGGTATACCCATAATTGTATTTGGTTTTAATTTCTTAATAATATTAATACTGTCTTCTTGACACTGATTAGCTGTTAACGATAATATTTTACATCCTGTTTTTTCAAGTCCCTTATTTGTAGCTAAGAAAGCTGTCCATAAACTACCAGCTTTCAGATAGTTGACTACAAAATCATCCTTAGTGATACCTACATTTCTGAATCCACTACCAAATACTTCTTTGGACTTGGAAAATTCTTCTGCACTATACCATACAAATTTTTCTTTACCTGAAGAACCTCCTGAAGAAAAAACGTAACTGTTTTCATTTTTATCCGTAAGCATATTTGAAGATTGATTAATAAGCGCTTTACTAGTCAGTGGAGGTAATTTCTTGAAGTCTTCTAGAGATTTTACAGGTATCTCTATACCTTTATATAATTCTTTATAGTATGTTGATTTCAATGCCTGTCTTAAAATTGCATTGATTTTTGATAATATTATTGCTTCTTTTTTACTCTTATTGCAATTAGACAAACCAATACTTGAATATGGTAGATCTTCAAATCCTATTTGTCTAATAAGACAAGATGTGATGTTGATTCCATCATGTGTAAACGATTCTTCTGAAGAAATACTCATGTTTCCTGGTGAACAAAAACGAAATACACCTAATGGAGAAAAATCATCAATAATCTGCTGATAATCATTATTAGATGCAACTCCTATAGTAGACATATAATATTGTAATCCATTTATATTTCCCTCTAATATATCTTTATAATCTTTTATGATATTAATATATATTGTTCGAAATAATGGTGAATCTTGAATATCCTTTGAATGATTGACTATTATAGTATGATGACCTCTCACACCTTCAATAATTCTTGCTTTATCTTCATACTCTTCGTATCTATAAAGTGATCTTGTTCTTCTAATTTCCATTTTTTCATCAATAGTCAAATACTTATTTTTATATGTAACTCCTAATAATTCAAGTGACTCATTAAGTAATTGAATGAATTTTTGAGTATTGTCATCATCCTCTATGAATATATTTTGGCAGCTTGTACAAGCATTCTGCTCCCACATTATTATATCCTTTGCATAGCCCACTGCAATTTCTTCTAACTTTTCATCTGATAGTTCCTTAGTAACTAGACCAAAACTTAGTTTTGGACCAAATGCGACTACATTAACTTTATGGGACGTACCATTCTTATAGTTCAATACTGCTTCTCTGCCACCAAACAGTAAAATGATATCACAATGTTGCTTCATATAATTTTCAATATATGCTTGATTAATTCTATCCCAATATATTATTGATATATAAGGTATCAGTATATTATTCTTATCTGCTTCCTTTAGTGCTTCAAAAAATATGTATGCAAAATCAGGACTCTTTTTTGATACTTTCACTATGTTGATATTTTTTGTTACAATTCCATAAATCAGAGAATCAATAGCTCCTAAGAAAATATTCCCAGCAGCTATATGGCATACGCATCCTGCAGGTAAAGCATAGGTGATATTATTATCTATATCACAAGGATAATCTATAGAATGATAATCTTTTAACACATTCAATCTCTTTGCCAGACTATCCATAGTCAATATCTCTTGCAACATAGAAATACCTAATCCAACCATACTGGGTGAATAACCTAGAAGCTCAGGTAATATTTCCATTGATTTCTTATAATACTTCTTATCTTTATCATTCATCAATTCGCCTGTTTGTACTAGTACATACAATATATCATCTATAGGAATTTTCCAAAGCTCATTTTTCATAATCTGTAACTGTTCATCATTGAAATTCATTTCAATCAACTTCTCATCCAATGAATCATTTATATCTTTTCCCCATATAATATTTTTTATCATGAAACTCTATTCCTTTCTTTCAAAAATTGTGTTGTTATCATATTCCACTGTTATCTTGAATTTTTAAGTATTTCTAATGCTGCTATTGCACAACCTTTGTGCTTTTTCTTTCCTCCACGACGAATACTTTTGATATAGGTACCTTCTCTTTTACACGGACAATTTCCCCCTAATGTTACTATATCTGTTGAAAGAAGTGATAAATTAGGTTGGGCAATATTATAAGGTGTAAGTAAATGAAGCATGCCTTCCTCACCTATAAGAACAGGTTCTAATGTCAATGGGTCACATACCCTTACACGACTGTATTGTGGAATATGATAATGACCATATTCACAAGAACAATAAGGTATACCATGCTCAGCTAACCCATATGTATCCCCTATATGACTAGGTTTTAACCCTATATTTTTTTCCATGTAATATCCAAATTCTTTTAGTGTCATTGATTTCCCAAGATGATTTTTCCATCCTCCACCAGCTAGTATAAAACTTTTTTCATCTATTTTCATTGGCTTGTGTATTTTTTTTATGGTTTCTACCATTTTATACATATATGCTGGAAAACCTAATAACCTGACAGGTCCTTCCCCACTTCGTTCAATAAAAAGCCTAGCCCATTTTTCATCATCAAATATGTATTGCTTTTTATCTTCATCCCATTCTATCATCCAATGTACTGATTTTTGTGGAGCCAATTCAATCATTTGTTTATCACTCCAAGTAGTACCTATGTCCGTCGCCTTATTAATATCATAAGAGAGTACAAAATATTCAACTGGTGTCTCAGAACTATATCCCATTCCATTAAAGACCGACAACGCTATTTTATTCAGGCGAGATAAGGAATCTTTATCAAAAAATGATTTGGTTTTTTGTCCTTTTGTACCCGAACTAGTTAGTGTTAATTCTATATCCTTCATAGGCAAACTACACAAATTATGATATTTCATCAAATCAACAAAAATAGGAGGTATAGAAAACAAATCATCTATTGTATTTATAGATACAGATCCATTGGAATACTCCAACATATACTTTAAATAGGGATGTTTTGATAATTGAAATTCATAGTTTTCTTTCATAGCATTTACAAAAATTTGGTCATATTCTTTATTGAACTCAAAAGGTTGCAGTTGACTGAGTTCATCTATATATTTAAATGTATGCATAACCATTCTCCTTATATAATATGTTTACATATCACCACTTACTTGATATGCCATATTTAATTTCATTCTTATAATAGAATCTTAAGTCAAAATCTTTTATCTTGCAGTTATATCACTTTCGGATAATTGTGAGTAATATTGTCATCTCTCAGATTAATATTATTTTTGTTTTTTAGTATATGTTTCAAAATTTTTTCACCAATTGATGAATTCACTTTTATACTATCTTGATGAAACTCCTTTACTTTTTGCAATATTAATCTATTACATTCCTTACCTGGCATAACTCCCGCAAAAAAGAATCCTCTATTTGAAAACTGCTCAAAAAATTTATGAATTTGTGAATCCTCTAGCCTTATATATAGATAAACACTTGATAAGTGATTATTATCATATTTGGTAATTACCTCGTCCACCTTTTCCATTAAATCTTTTCCAAATCCTATGATATCTATATAACATATTGAAGCATCTGTATAGGTTATATTGATTTTACATTTTCCTGAGATGGATTCTTCTGTTTCTGGTAGAGGCAAAATGTTTATGTAAAGATTAGAATAGATTAAATTAACTATTTCTAGCAAAGAATACGGTATATATAATCTTAGATTATCAGGTTTATCATAGAAAAGGTACGTTGCTTTTAATGATTCACGCACAGTCTTTTCTATTATACCTTTGAACTTCATAGGTTCCATACATGATATGAGAAATGCACAATCTTTAAATCCTAATTTTGAAGCTACTTTTTGTGAATATACATGACTAGTTATGGACATAACATATATGGCTTCTAATCCTAATTGCTTACCATATTGTACTACCTGTTCTGATAGATCATACAATATATTTTGTCTTCTATATTCTTTTTTTACAAATGCAGCGGACATTTCAGCTTGAGAATTATTAATTTTCAATCCAACATGGGCTATAACTTCTTCATTATCACCTATCGCAACAAATGATATAAATTTTTTACTTTCATTAAGTATTATCATGTTTCTTTGATCGTACATATTTTTATGTACATATGTATCGCCATATATTTGATAAATTAGATTACATAATTCTGGAATCTCGTTAGGTTTAATCAATCTTATATAATAACTCATAATTCATCCCCTCCTTCTTGATATTTTGGTATAAATATTATTATAAATGCAACCAAAACAGATAATATTCCTTCGTAAAAAATTACTTTTGACACACTGATAATATTAGCTAGTGCACCATTAATGATATATGTTATAGGTATAATGCTGAAACACATTGTAGTAAGGATTGCAAAAAAACGTCCTTTTAAATAATCTGGTACTATCTTTTGGAAAAAACCATATGCTGTAGCATTTACATGGGCTAATGTACAACCTATTACAAATAAAAATAAAGCAATCATATATCTATTAGTCAATAATCCTATTAAACTCATAGATGCTCCCATAGTAAAAACACTGATAAAAATTTTTTTATACATATTCTCATTGATCTCATTCTTAAAACTAAGTAATACAGTGACTATTACTGAACCAAATGCAATTGATCCCTCTAATATTGCAAGCCAGTTTGGTTCTTCTTTTATGACAAACTTCACAATAAGGGGTATAAATAATGCAATGGGTGATACAAAAAAGTTGAAAATGAGAAAAAAAATAATCAATGCAAATAAAGGTTTAGTACTTATAATATATTTAAATCCTTGGACAAGTTCATCTTTAAAATTATTAATTACAGTGATATCCTTTTTAACACTTAAATCAGTATGTATAAAAAGTATAATCAATAATGATACGACAAACGACGAAGCATTAAATATAAATGCACCTTTGATTCCTACAGCATAGATAGCTACTCCACCAAGAAAAGCTCCTAGTAGATTGGATACTTGCAAAACCATAGAATCAAGAGCTACAGCTTGAGAAATACTCTCTTCATCGGTTAGAACTTCTATTGATGCATTAGTCGCTGATTCAAATAATGGCGTAAATGCAGCTATTAAAAAACTCAAAACAAATAAAGACCATATGTTATAATTATTATTACACACAAGGAATGCTAAAATTGCCATAAAAAAAGCTCGTACTATATCAGCCAAAATAAGACACGTTTTTCGATTGATACGATCAGCAATAGTTCCCATAAATGGTCCAAAAATAACTACTGGTAAAATATTAGCGACCATCACTATACTCAGATGTAAGGCAGAATTAGAATTATTCATTGATAATACTAACCAAGAAAGCGAAAGCAAGAAAAATTTATCCCCTATAGAAGATATGAGTCTTGCAAAAAATAATTTTCTGAAATCTGCGAATAAAATTAAAGGATGTTTTCTTATTTCTTCTCTCATATTTAATACCTCCTGTCATTATATGACATTAGATATAATATCACAATATTTCTAAATATTTTGTAGAATTTTGTCTTGTAAATGATTATAATCTGTAATTTTAATTTTTAAAATGTTATTTTGATTTTCACTATATTTTATTAATCATTTCAATACTATTTATTAATATTATTAACCAGTATATAAAATATAATTTACAAAAGTAATGTGCAAAAGATGATATATTAGAAAAAATTTTCTCATAAAATAAGAAAAGAACCATTTTTAAAGGGTCTAGCAAAAGTAGTTTGTATCTACTATTAACTAGGCCCTTTATATTATTTTATACTTCTGAATTAGCCTTGATAAAATCAATTAACTCATCCGCTTCAGCATATGCTAAACATGTAACTGTATCTGCTCCACCATAATAAATAGCAATTCTTCCTGTATCACTATCTGTTAAAGCTGCACATGGGAATACTACATTAGGAACATCCCCTACACACTCATATAATTCTCTTGGAGCTAATAAATAAGGCTCAGTTCTAGCAATTACTTTCCATGGTTTTTCCAAGTCAAGTAACGCCGCTCCGAAATGATATACATAACCATTACAAGAAGTCAGTACTCCATGATAAATTAGCAACCACCCTTCGCTAGTTTCGATAGGCACTGGTCCTGCTCCAATTTTAGTACTTTGCCACCAACCTCTAGGTGCCAATACATGTCTATGTCTACCCCAAAATTCCAAGTCATTACTTTCACTATAGAATATATCTCCAAAAGGAGTATGTCCTGTATCACTTGGACGACTTAACATTGCAAAATTACCATTTATTTTCTTAGGAAAAAGAACTCCATTTCTATTGAAAGGTAAAAAAGCATTTTCTAATTGGTGAAATTCTTTAAAATCATAAGTATAAGCAATACCTATAGTAGGTCCATGGAATCCATTACACCATGTTACATAATATCTATCTTCTATCCATACTACTCTAGGATCATAAGCATACTCGAAATCTTTAACTTGTTCAATATCACAGTTAAATTTTATAGGCTCTTTGTTAATATCCCAGTTAACACCATCTTTACTAAATCCTGCATGAATTCTCATTTCTCTTCTTTTATCATCACATCTAAAAACACCTGCAAACCCATCTTCAAATGGTACAACAGCACTATTGAAAATACTGTTTGATGTTGGTAAATGATCTCTTTTAATTATTGGGTTCATATCGGAACGCCAAATCACTTCGTTACAATCAACTGGTTTTTCTTCCCACGGAATATTTTTTAATGGTTCACCAATAATATTATATTTTGCCATTGATGTTCTGTCTCCTTTATTCTAATATAATTTTATCTTTTATTATCAAAGATGTAAGCATAATCAGACCGCTTATACCTGCACAAAGTATAATCGGTACATGAAATAAACCAATAAGTACAATTATCATTAGTGCTAGGCAAGTTAAAGTTGTAAAAAGATACTTATTACCTAAAACAAATGCAACCTTAAATAAAAAATTAACTGGTTTATCATACATTGCCAATAAAGAAAATATATATATGCCTATAATCAATATCTCAATAAGTACCAATAATTGGACTACGAAAAGAAACATTGTCATATATGTATTTCCAATTATACTTTGAAAAAAGGTGATATTATTAATGTTCACATATATTATTGAAAATACTGATATAAGAACAATCCAAACGATAGTTGACTTCTTGAAGTTTTTCTTAAAACCATAGAAGAATTCTTTAAAATTACAATTCCCCTTATCTTCAGCTCTTCTCAACATAACATAGAATAGAGCCGTTGTGGATGCTCCGCCTGTAATACCCAATCCTATTATTGTAAACACTATCCATAATAAATTCATGTAAAATAAATCAATTATGGTCGTTCCTATTTTATATAGAATACTATCTATGGAAAATAATTTTCCCAATTTCAAACACCTCTTTTCAAAGTATATTTATAGTATAAAAGGGGCTG
>NZ_BTPT01000058.1:0-10791 GCF_054408565.1 Vallitalea sediminicola | reverse complement strand
TATGCAACTGTCAAAGACCCGAACATATTTATTCCTCCTATCATACAAGTACATCTATAGCTGGCTAATTTTTATATATCTTATTTATGAATTACTTAGTACATTATATCTAAAAAAAAGTTTATATTCCATTGGAATAACTTACATATACAATATGAATCTTACATTATTGTAATCTATATATTTATTGAACTAAAACATCTATACATCCATTTCAATAAGTTCAATATATTTTTCTTTATTTTATAAGTTGACTAAAACTAAATAATTACTACTCTATAGTAATTATTTAATTCGATTTTTATAGCTTCTTAAGTCTATTATACTGAGTAATTATAGCATATAATAAATTAGAAATTAAGCTTTTACAATAATAAAATAAAATAATTGTTTTAAATTTTTATTGACAAAATCTCATATAGTCCTTATAATTATACAGGAATTTATAATACTATCCAGCAATTAAATATTGGGATATATATATTTATATATCAAAGTGTTGAACCTCCACTTCAAAAAAACTCCAAGTGGCAGTTCTTTTTTTTTGGAAAATTATAAGCCACTACTATACATATGAAAGGAGTCTTTATATGTCACTTAATATAATTAAAGACTATAAAAAAGATAAAAATTTTTATAAGAATCTATTGATACTAACTTTACCAATTGTTTTGCAAAGTTTGATAACATCCTCACTAAATATGCTTGATACAATGATGATAGGAAAAGTAGGTGAAACTGAGTTAGCTTCTGTAGGTATCGCTAACCAATATTATTTTCTATTCACCTTATTCATTCTAGGAATAGCTGGTGGTGGCGGAGTTTTAATTGCTCAGTTATGGGGTAATAATGATAAGGATAATATTAAAAAGGTTCTAAGCAAATCATTAGTTGTGAGCTTAATGGTAATATCCATATTCTTAATTCTTGGTCTTGCGGTTCCAGAAAAAATTATAGCATTATTTAATAAGGATGCTTCTATTGTTACAGTTGGTAGCCAGTATTTGCATATAACTGTAATCAGTTATGTTTTTACAGGTATATCATTTGTTTTTGCTGCTGCACTTAGAAGTATCGGAAATACTAAGTTACCTATGTTTGCTAGTTTATTAGGTCTTACAGTTAATGGTGTCCTTAATTATGCTCTTATATTTGGTAATTTTGGAATGCCTGAACTTCAAACCGAAGGGGCTGCTATAGCTACTCTTATTGCAAGAATATGTGAGTGTAGTCTTATCCTATTTGTTGTTTATTTTAAGGATAAAATATTAAATATCAGATTAAGTGACCTTAAAGGTTTATCTAGCAAGCTATCTACTACATTAAACAATGTTACTTTGCCAATCGTTCTGAATGAGGCTTGTTGGGGTTTTGGTAATGTAACTTATATGGCTATCTATTCTCATATTGGTAAACGTGCAACAGCTTCAATGCAGATATGCTCTACTATCATGAATTTATTTATGATATTTGCATTTGGACTTTCGTATGCAGCTGTTGTTGTTATAGGGAATGAAATTGGAGCTAATAGAGAAGATGTAGCAAAAGAATCTTCTAAGAAAATCGCTAAAATATCTATATTGATAGCTCTTATATTAGGAATATTACTATTCGGTATGGCAAAACCTATAGTCTCATCCTTTAATGTTTCAGAAGAAGTTAAGCTATCATCAACCTTCATTCTCTATGTATATTCAGCCATTATGACCATCAAAGTCTTTAATATGGTTATGATAGTAGGAATACTAAGGGGTGGCGGAGATGCTACTTATGGTTCTATTCTACAAGGGATTACCCTTTGGTTTATTGGTATACCTTTAGCTTATGTAGCTGCTTTTGTATTGCATTTGCCAGTACATATTGTTGTTGGATTCACAGCTATTGAAGAAATCATTAAGTGTGTTTTTATGATTAAAAGATTCAAGTCTTATAAATGGATAAGAAATATGGTAAAAGACCATAATACTGATAAAGTTAGTATAGCAGCATAAAATATATTTAGTGTATATCAAAATAGATAACCGACTTAGAAATTAAACTAAGCGGTTATCTATTTTTTAACCCTTTGTTACTAACAGAAAACCAATTACATGAATTGTAAGGTAGATGGTATCATTAAATAGCATATCAATATTATACATAATTGCCCTCTTTATTAATTATTTTAGCCCTTATTTATTAATTATTTTATTGAACTGTTCTTGAATTCTATAGCATCTATTTTGTTTATTTCTTCTGTCTCAATATATGTTATAACTACTTGGTCGCCTTTTTCAGTAAGTGCTACCAATGGATATTGGTCAGCTGATACAACAAATAGAGTATCTTTTCCTTCTATTTTAATTAGGAAATATCCTTCTTTGAATACTCCAACCCTTGATACTATTCCAGAGCTATGGTCAAATGAATCAAATTGATCACTTAATGCATTAGTATTATTCCCCTCTGTAATCAATATTCTATTGTACTTAGTCTGGGCTTCTCTAAGAGTTTTACCCCATGCAACTGCTCTATAGTTCTTAACTGAGCATAATGCATATCCGACTACATTACCACTATTCCCTTTTAGTGTTGATAGATAGGTTGATTCACCATTTATGTTAATTAAATATGGATATTTAGCTGTATAGCCAGCATTCTGAACCAATTCTTCCATTAAACCTATTGCCTTTTGCTCTGTTGACCCTGATATTCTATTATAGTGTGCTTTGCTAGTACGAGGATTATATATTAAGAATCCAGTTGTAGCTTCATCTCCTCCATAAGATGTAATTCCTGTGTAGAAATATACGTTACCATCTTTGAAAACATATCCAATATTTTCTGTATTTTTTAGTTTTCCTGTATCTGAAGGATTCCACCAACCATTAATATATTTTCCCCAATAAGTTAACTGTTCATAGAATATATTAGCTGAAGTAACTCTATCTACCCATTCAGGTTGTTCACCTTTATTAAAAAATTCAACATCTTTTGTTACTGGATCCACTATTATTACACCTTTTACTTCTTTAGTAGAAAATCCAGTTTTATGTGTGTAAGCTGTAATAACCCATTTTGGATTTCCTTCTGTATCTTCTTCAAATGAATAATCAGTTAGACCATAGTTTTTATATTTCGAATATACTACCCTCTTGAGATCATTGCTAAAAAATGCTGATGGTGCAACACTGAATTCTGTATCAGCGAATTCTGCCTTACCTGTTGTTGCATTTACTTTTATATAACCCGGTATAGATTTATTCTTGATGTATTTAAAAAAGCTTGAGTGTTCTAATGGAAATAACCAAAATGGTTTGCCATCTATTACAGAAAGTGTCCCGTATTCCTCAGAAATAGAGTACATTGAACCAAGTGAAGGGTCTTTTTCTGTAATTAACTTTTCACCAAACCTTATTGCATCTGATTCGTCCCATATTATAAGGTTTTCCATATCTACGTTAGGGACTGTTTCGTTAAAAACAACTTCTTCAACATCTAACATTTTCTGTTTAGTACCTGAGTTAAATATCGCTGAAGATGCGATTCCACCAATTATTAGATAGCCTACTGAAAGTATAATAACAACTGAACCTATCATAACTGGTAGTTTACTGCTCTTTTTGTCATATACTCCAATGAAACCAACTAATGTTATTATTGCAGCAAAAACTATAATCAAGAATATTGCCCCTACGAATTTTAAGCTCATAACTGGTAGTATTAATATTCCAAGTAGAAAGCAGATTATAGCTCCTAAAACTGCTCCTATTATTGTATGTTTCATAATTGTATGCCTCCTAAAGCTTATAGTATAAATACACATAAAATATTTTATTGTGGTATTAATTTCGTTTATACTATTATTATAGAGTAGCATCATATAAGTCTCAATAACAAAAATGTTACATTTATCTAATAGGCTGACTCATAATTGATATATATATTAGATTAATGTAGCATTCATATAATTTACCATATTTAATTGTCTTTTACTTGTCTATATCATATCTTAGTGAACGTTTCTCTATTTCTATTTCTATATCGCTAAGTAATTTTTGTATATTTTTAATCTGAGGTATTATCTGTCTAAGCCTGATAATCTCATTTTTATCAACGATTCCATCAGCCAAAACTTCAAATAGTTCATTTTTAAAAGATTCCAGTACCCTATTGGCATTTATTAGTCCATAACCAGATTCAAATAGTGTTTTTGGAGCTGTGTATGGATGATCCTCTTTACCGATAAGACAGCACTCTGAACAGTGTTTGCGTCTTAGAACTGGGTTCTCATATACTTTACTCATTGCGTATACAATTTCTGGACTTGGTGCATTCTCACCTGTTTCATATCTTCCTAGCGTCGCAGCACTGACATGTAATCTATCAGCTGCTTCTTCTCTGTTGAGAGGAGATGGATTGTTATCATTGTATTTTTCTCTTGCTTCTCGATAGATATTTCCTTTTTTCATTTTTTTGTTCCTTTCCCACATTCCTTATTCTTTATACTTTATTAACCTAATCCAATTATTAAAACATACGTATCATAATACTGGATAGTGATTATCTTTTATGCTAAGTTAATTATACAAATTGAGTATGGGTTTGTCTATGGTTTTGGAGAGAAAAGATTTTCCTTTGTTAATGTAGACCCTTTTTAATAAGAAAATAAATACATTATGTACTTGGTAGTATAAAAAAACAGAGTAAGATATAAAAATCTTACTCCATAAAATAAGGGAATGAAACAACATATTATAAAATATTAATTGATAGCTTAATTAATTGTTTGGATATGCATATAGGTTATAATAGTTACATTTGGCATTCCATGAACGGAATCCCATACCTCCCCCATTAGTATATGAACTGTCTGTTATCTCTCCAATATATTTACCATTCACATATACAGTAATTCTTGAACCGCTTCTAACTACTTTTAGGTATATGTAATCGCCTTTCTTTATATCATTACCAATATTAAACTCTTTTAAATTAGTCCACTTGTAATTAGATTTTCCAATTAACAATAAATTTTTATAAAGATCTATTCCTACATAATATCCTTTATAATTATCATTACCTGGTTTTATACTTTCTACATTAAATACAATACCTGAGTTCCCATTATCTTTTTCATCAGACATTATTTGCATTAAACATTCATAAACTGCATTGTTTTGATAATAACGTAAGTTACGTTCTTCTGCTGAGGCATACATTGTTGGTCCGCCTTTATCTTTTGCAGCTGTAGCCATGCTAATACTATAACTCCACTCTTTACCTTTAGTGTAAGTCCAAGATAGACCATATTCAGCATTTGCCACAATTGTTCCATCCATTACCAATTTTAGTCCTGTAGTAAAGTATGAATCAAGATTATCCCATATTATAGATTCATCAAAAGAGAATATTTGATTTGTTTCATGAACACCGTACTTACTATAGGCATCATATGTTTTTTTACCAGTATCAACTATTATGAATTCATTGTTGTATTCTACTATTTTATAATCCTTGACGTCTACGCTCATTTCTCCGATTTGACCGTATTTCTTCTGGTCAAAATCATAGTAACATAAACTATTAGGTTTTATAAAATCAAGGTTTTGTCTTGCAATAAAGAATATCTTAGAATAATCTTTTAAAGCCTTGGCACCAAATCCATTAGAAATTAGATTTGGTGCTCTGTATTCGCCTTCTTCAGAAGTTACTATTACTTGTGTATTACCATTATTGTTGAAAGTAACTGATATATTACCGTATCCATCATCATTGATAATATAACCTTGTGTATAATCATCTGGACCGTTTAGTTTGTTATCAATTAAACTGCTGGCATTATCTGCTGTAACCATTCCTTCTAGTACGCAGATTTCATCTAATTTTTGATTATAGACATAAACAGTATCTTCAAATGGATATACTAAAAGATAGCCTTCATATTTACCGTTATTGACTAGTGCAACATTTGATACCTTGTATCCGAAGCAATCATCTAAGCATGTTCTCTCATTAGTATTAACATCATATCTATATGTGGTAAGCCCTTTTTCATCAATTGCATCATCATGTGTTTCTGAATAATATATCTTAGCGTTATCTGAATCATTTATCATTACATCTAAACTTGTATAGTCACTTGCTTTTAATACATTTGATTTTCCGTTTGCCTTAAATGTAACAGTAAAATTCTTGCTGTATTTGTCTACTTTATATGTATATCCTTTTGATAAATCAATGAATCGTGTACCTTTTATAAGGTCTAATTCATCTTCATAAACTCTTTTTACTACAACGATAGCTTGTTCTATTGGGGCATTATCTAGTGGATTAAAGTTACCGTTACTACCCTTCATGATATTGTTTTCGTTGATGTAATCAACTTCTTTTATGAACCAGCTTGCAATTAAATCTTTATCATTAGTTGTTATAATTCCATCTGTAGCTTCTATTTCTTCTCCATAATAACTGTAGACCTTATCAAGAGTTCTGTAATACATAGCTGCCATTTCTTGTCTTGTTACTAAGTTATTAGGATTGGCTTTTCCATTAGAGCCTTTCATGATACCAAGAGTATTGGCTTTTAGAACATCAGCATCTTCTGAGTCCTCAAAAGTATCAAAAGGTGCTTGTTCAACCCTTTCACCTGTCATACTTTCATACATTTTCACAACAAGTGCTGCAAATTCTGCACGTGTGATTCTATCTTTTAAATTACTCATAACTAATTTCTCAGGCATAAGGTCATACATATATGCATCTTCAATCTCTGGTTGTGCCCAAGCATCTGCAGTAGATACATCCCAGCCTCCTGCTAGACTTGTTATACCTAACATCATTGATAATGTTACGGTAGTAATTGTTTTTATACATTTTTTTAACATCTGCTTCTCCTCTCGAATATGTAATGTGATGTAATTGGATTACGCTTTTAAGTTGTATGATATTATTTTATACTGGGATAAAATAAACATATCAGAAATACCTTACATTTGTAATCACTTTTATTATATTTTATCATATGTTATTGGTTTGGTAAATATGTTTTTTTATTATTGGTAAAATATATTATGTATATCTATTGCTTATATTTGGCTTTTTTTATCAAACATCATATTTTTATTCTTCATTATCATTTTGTTTGATGACTTTCATATAATCTTTCATATTTTTCTAACAAACTCTTCTCTACATGATTTGGTTCTTTTTTACTATCAATTATATTTCCATCTTCATCAAATTTTTTATAAGACATTACTATTCCATATTTACAAAATTCTTTTGTTTTAATATTGCCATTTTCATACCATATATAATTTTTCCCAAGTATTTGTCCCTTTTCCATCATACAATGTCTCTTAAGTTTTCCAGTCTCATAAAAGTCAATACATTCGCCATCTTTAATTCCATTTTCATAATAGCAATAATAATTAATATTACCATTATTATACTTCTCATAAACATATCCAGTTATCGGTTTTCCACCTTCTTCAATAGGCAAGTTGTATACCTGCTGACCATACTCTCCCGAATAACAAACATCTCCAGTAAATTCTATTCCTTTTTTTAGAACTTCATCTTGTGATAATATACTTTTATTCATAATAATCCTCTTTCTTAATTTACATCTATCGCCAACCACGAGTCTTCAAAAACTTAATCTAGATAATAAATTATTTTATATATCTTCATTTAATTGTATTATAAATTTTTCTATCATTTCATATATGTCTCTATTTCGTGCAAGACATTGCAACCACACATCAGGAATTGACCTAATCCCATAAAAAATGCCAGCCACTCCTCCAATTATTGCCCCAATTGTATCTGTATCGCCTCCGAGATTAATCCCTTTTAATATAGCTTCCCTATAATTATTAGTTGTCATAAATGCCCACAGTGAAGCTTCTAATGTATCTACTACATATCCAGTAGAATTTATATCCTCTTCACTTAATAAAGCTATATCTCCTCCTAATATTCTTTTAAAATTACATATTTCTTTATTATAATCTTCATAGCAATATTTATCTATAAAGTCTATAGTTTGCCTATAAGCAATGCTTTTATTGCTACCTTTAATCAAATTTATAGCATATTCAACATATATTATACATGCTAATTTTGCACGACTATGTGCATGAGTTAATGAAGAAACATTTTCAATAATTTTTATCTTTTCCATAGGTGATATATCTTTTAAATAATATACTAAAGGTAATACTCTCATTAATGAACCATTTCCATTATCCATCTCTGTATTACCACCACATTCTACAGGACTTATTCCTTGTATCATTTTTTCTATTG
Organism: Vallitalea sediminicola; assembly: GCF_054408565.1. NCBI lineage: Bacteria > Bacillati > Bacillota > Clostridia > Lachnospirales > Vallitaleaceae > Vallitalea > Vallitalea sediminicola. The sequence continues at coordinate 2,499 of NZ_BTPT01000058.1, read as the reverse complement.
ATAATCTTGTAGCATTTCCAATGTCAAACACTTCTCCATATGGTGTTAAATATCCTTTCATATAGAACCTTATAAACTTTTCAGCTAACCTATCTAAAGAATACCCTTCAGTTATATTTTCTAATAAACACAATGTTAATGATGTATCATCAGACCAGGTTCCATAAGGTTGATGATATGTTCCGTATGCTCTCATTTCTTCAAGCGGGTCAATTTTTCTTTCTTCTCTAGAACAAAATTCCACTGGAACCCCCATTGCATCACCAACTATAAACCCTAGTATTCCTGCATAAATTGTTTCATTTTCCTCTACAAAATTATATAATATTGGATTGAAATGCTCAAATTGGGGACATTCTTTTTTAGGAAAAACAACATACTCTGGTTTCTCATTGATACCTTCATATTTTTTACAATGGAATACATTCCCTTTAATAAAATATTTACACATTTCACACATAGGTATAGATGTCAACTTCACTCCACCTTTTTTATAAGACTCTATATCACAATTCCATTTTTCAACTAACGTCAATTGTCTTCGTTTCTGTTGCATGATATTTCCTCTCCTCAATCTAACTACAATATTTAATATACCGTTTTGAACTTTTGCATCAGTAATAATCATTTATTGTCTAGAATGGAATAGTATTTCTGGCTCATTTGAATATTGACTAAGTGAATTTTAGTTTATTCTTTCCTTGATTAATATTAATTGAGAAATTTCATAAAAATTTCTCACAGATATTACAAAAGTGTAATCATGGTTTTGATTCATTCGGTACTTGGTGGAATAATCTCCTCCCTTATGAATTGTAACTCATAGTTTCAAGTAATTCACTTTCAGATTTTATCATTTTTATGATTTTAGATGCAGAAGTTAAATACATGATTTTATCAATTGAACTTTTTGATGCTTTAATCTTTTCGACTTCAAGAGTATCTTTGTTGACTTTGATTACGCCGTCCTCTTCACCATATTCACCATAATAGTAAATTACGTTTTTTTCATCTTCAACTTTCTTCTTTAAATAAACTGATAATGCCATTTTGTTCACCTACTCTCCAAACACCTCTTTTGAATATCTGTCGCTTCAGGTGTTCCTTTCATTAATTTCTCCCAAGCTTCTGCTTGCCAATAGTTCGTATTCCTCTTTCCATTTATCATAAGTCTGCTATATCATAAGTTTCATAAGTTCTCTATTTTTAGATGAAAAGGGAAGGCTTGCTACAAATGTTATAAAAAATCCTAATTGTTTTGGGTGAGTGAACACGGAGTAGATATCTTCTATTGTATCATATATACCTTTTATCGGTGAAGTAACTCAGCCAAAAAATAATCCTGCTCAAAATTCTTGCTCTTGTTCTTTTTTTACTGGAACCATAAATAAGTCTTGCCCATTCCATAAAAGCTGTTCTTTTTGAATTGTTCAAAATCACCTTTTTAAAATGGTATAACGTTTGTATAGTATAATAATATTTTTTAAAATAGTTGTACAATCTTCACTCTCATACTTATTCTCTGCCGTACTCAACACTTATTAATACATGTATAATTATACTTTTATTTTCACCTAGGTATAGGTCTATTGAAAAATTCGTGTAATCTCTTGTTGTAATAACAGATCACTAGGTGAGTTACTCCGCCAACCAATGTTATACTTTTAGTCAATAACCTCAAAATCTATAAACACCGCCTACATTCAATAAGTCGTAAAGAGAATAATGAATTTTCATAGAAGTATAAGGGTAACTGGTTATATAGGTATTGTTCTTATATGTGGTATGCTAATGTACCCCCTGCCACTGGAAAATGGCTTGAAAGGGTGGTAAACAGGTATATCAAGTCACAAAAACGAAGTACCAATTACAACAGTCGTAACTGGTACTTCTTATAAAATTTTACTGGGATTTTGACAGCCCTACCAGCTTATAGGTTAAGAATCTTAATAACTTCATGATTTACCTGTTTGCACTTTTTAAGTCTGTAAGTTAAATCTTCATCATTAACTGAATTAGCTATATCAACTAGTTTACTAGCTGTTTTGGCATAGCCTTTAGCTAAGATAATATTCTTCAAGTCATATGCCAAAAAGATTAAGCCACTTCTTTCGCTAATACCCTTACGTCCAATTATAGTTTCTGCAATAATTATTCTGTCTTTTGGAGATAATTTATTTATAGAGAGTTCAATTAAAGAGTGTATCTTTATCAAATCTTCTACATCCCTTGTACTAGATACTAAATCATACATTCTATTAACTAACTTCCATAATGAATTATTTTCACTACTACTCATGGCTGAATCATAGAAATCATTGAACTTTTCTCTTCTCCACCTCATTTCAGTTTGCTCACTAATGTTCAAATCAACATACTTCTCGTACTTCAATTTATTTTCTCGTGCCATATGAAACCTCGAGCAATCCATAGCCATGAAATACTCTTTCGCTTCTTCAAGTGTAAACATCATATATACCTTGTATACTAAATATATAA
>NZ_BTPT01000057.1:0-341 GCF_054408565.1 Vallitalea sediminicola | reverse complement strand
CATATTAACTATCATTCCTTTCGCTTCGCTCAGGCACAAATCGTCATGAAAGTACTGAGCTTTATTTATATCTCTGTTATAATTATCTTGAAAATATATAGGTATACTACAGAGCACGGAGGAGGAAGTTGAATTGTTTCCTCCATTTCAGGATTCAAGTCCGTATATTAACATGTGTCGAATATCTTCTCAAGCACAGATGAGTGTCGCCTTGAGCACGTAACCTAATCATTGTCAAAGCAATTCCTTTGGTTTTCTTTGCTGGATATTCAGTCAATGCCTATATATTTTTACTATTTTCTTGGAGGGCTACTTATGTTACGTATTGTTCACCCTATTTG
>NZ_BTPT01000056.1:0-20120 GCF_054408565.1 Vallitalea sediminicola | reverse complement strand
TATTTACCTTTCGGGGCTGAGGAATTCTTATGAATGTTGAATCTAACATTAATAAGGTATATAATTTAAGAACTAAGGTTAAATATTCAAATAATATACTCTTTAAATATATTTATTATGAATTGAATAACTAAACCAATGGTGAAATAAGACTATATATACTATAAATATGATAAACGATGAATTCGAGGAGAGTTTTTATGAAAAAGAAATTAACATTTATTATCTTACCTTTAATATTACTAATTGCTTTTTGTTCTTATAATTATTGGTATGCTGAAGTCTCAATAGACGATTCTAACTTAAGAAATGCATTAAAACAAAATATTGGTAAGTTAAATAGAGCAAACTTATATGATGTTACAACGTTAGATTTATCTAAATGTAATATAAAGAATTTAGATGGCATACAAAATCTTAAAAACATCAGATATCTTTGCTTGTCCAATAATCGAATCAAAGAAATTAAGTATATCAACAATCTGAACGTAGATTCATTAGATTTAAGTAATAATAAAATAGATAATATTCCTAAATTAGATTTACCTAAGTTACGTATACTTGATTTATCGGGAAATAACATTAAAGATATACAGAATATATCAAATATAATTACCTTAGAAGATTTAGTGTTGTCTGATAATAAAATTGACAATATTGGTGAATTAACTAAATTACCTAATCTTATATTATTGGATTTGAATTTAAATTATTTATCATCTATAGATGGTATTGAAAATTTAAAGACACTAAAATCACTTTTAATAGGTGGCAATGATATAAATAACATAAATAATATTAAATATCTAAGTAATTTAGAAGATCTGATTCTTTCTGATAATCAAAATATTGAACAACCTATACCAATAGAGTATTTAAGAAAAATTAAGAATTTAGAGATAAAATTTACCAACCTCGAAAATATTATTCAATGAAACATACTTGATAAAGAATTTTGAACTACTCATAACAGTATAATAAATATCAGATAGCCTTCTATAGTAAAATATATACTATAGAAGGCTATCTATTATTGCAAAAAAATTAAGTTTATTAGTGTAAAAATATTATTACTACTCTATTAAAAGAATATAACATTCAATCGGCTGATGATATTCATAGGTAGTATATCTAAGCACTACTTATAAATCAATCTTAGCAACAAGTTCTTCGCATAAAACTTCACCTGTTTTCTTGAATCCTACACTTTCATAAAGTTTTTCAGCTACCTTATTTTCTGGTTCAAAGCTAGTGTAAAAAGGCATCTTGCCATATTTTTCTCTTATGAAGTCTAGAAGTTTTATAACTGCTACTCTTCCATATCCTCTTTTCTGATATTTTTGGTCAATCATTAATCTGCACATAGCCATACTATTATCTTCTTCATCAATCTCATACATGATAAACCCAACCATTGTATCGTCATCATATATTGCTAATGGAAATAAATTTTTTCCATAATGAGCTTCTAACAATGAGTATGAATTAGGTGCGACAAATTCTTCTTGCTCCTTAAAAACCTTTAAATTAAAGCATTCTTCCCAATTATCGTTATCTATTTCTTTAAATAGTATATTCATAATACCCTCCATATTTCTATTTTAAATAATTTTATTTGTTATTTTTCTTACAACTTATAAATGAAGAGTAACCATTATTATATAACTAATAACCTAATTCCTTTAACATACCTGATAATATTTTTAATCTTTCAGCTATGAGTTCCCCATCATCACTTAGAATTTGATTAAAAAGTTTAATATCTTCATTTATTTTTTCATTATCTGTACATACTTCTACGTTCATTGCATCACCTTGTAATCCTACTCTTTCGATAATAGGTTTATCTTGATTGTATAGATTATCATAGCGATACGCTTCTTTGAAATGTCCCATGGTTCTGCAAATAAGAATTGATAAGTCTAGTACACGATGTAGTGGTAATTCTTCAGATTGTCTCGACCATTTTTCACCTGTATGTCTCCAAACTTTAGCTGATATCTCCACATTTCCTCTATCATTCCACTGCGCCAATCCTAATGAAAGCCCTTTAGCATCAGTATCATAGGCGTATCTACCATCAACATTTTCATAGTTTTCAGAAACTATAACAGGCTTATGTTTTAATTTTGTAGGTATCTTCATATTATGACCCCCTTTACTATTTAGTAATTTAGTAATTTAGTAATTTACTAAATTTAATTTAATCGTATCCTATTATATTGGATTTGTCAAGGTTATCCTTAGATAATAATAAAGATTCCTTTCAATTATATTATTATAAGTCATCAAGTATTATATAATCCTTTTGAACTATTAAGTAATCTATAGTTTAATTTTTATATTAAGTATGTACATTACTTAAAATTATAACCTTCTAAATATTGAAATATTATGTCATTTAACCAGTATATATGTCAAAATATTAATTAGTTAGATTTTACTAGTATATATTTTTCTCCAAGTAAAAAATGCAAATCATAGAGTAAATAAGATTTTTGTAATAGAAAGGCTTATGGTGATTATTTTGAATAGAAATGTTAAAAAAATATCCATTATCATGATTATACTAATTAGTATATATTTTTTGGCTAAACCTTTATCATTTCCATCATCCTTATTAAAAATGGATATAACATAACTACGTTTGAGACTTATAAGCCTGTAAATCAAACTTCTAATAGCAAAGAAAAAATAATTAAAGTATATGATTATGATGGTAATTTTAATTATCTTTTATTATCCAATGACAAATGGAAGTTTTGGACTCTAATAAAAAAAGGACAGCCATCTTCTACAGAAAATAGTTATTCAATGTTATTATGGGATGAATTCAGCATAGAAATTGAGCCTGTGAATACTAGTTCAAGTGAAGAACAATCTATGATTCTAAATGAAACACATAAAATCTATGATGTCTTAAAAAATAAAGTCAATGAATTTAACCTTGATAATATCTCTCCTAATCTAGGCTATGAAGTGACTGAGGATGATAAATTCTATACTATAGATATCTATACATTATTACCTGAGTCTGAACCTATATTAAGAGAAACTACTATCAATACAATTTTAGAATTTAAATAATTACATAGATGGTTTTATAAACCTCTGAGTAGGATAATCAAATTCAATCAGTAATTCATCTTCTATGAATCCTAATCTTTTATATAATTTACGAGGGGCTATTCCTTTTGGATCGCCTTCTCTATATGTAGTAACTTTTATATCCGTTTCCGGTTTGAATTCTTCAAAGGAAAACTGTAATAGTTTTGATGCTATACCTTTTTTTCTATAGTCTGGATGTACCGCTAAAAAACAAATTTCTGAATTTTTCCTACTGATTATAAGCAGTCCTACTATTTTATCATCATGTCTAGCTAGTATTCCTGTTTTTCGTTCTATAGTCTTTTCCATACCTTTTCTGTAATCATCCATATCTAAGCCTGGGAAATCGTCTTTGACAATGTCAACCATATCCATCCATTCATCCATGTCTTTGTAATCTGCAAAGTCTATTATATATTGATTGTTCATGTTTTCTCCTTTCTATGTCATAAGCTAATTATTATATTTCATATAATAACATTATTTAATTATTTTTTCTAAATAAATTTATACTTCCTGTATTATATATAACTAATAATAATTTGCTTAAGCCATTTTGTCTTAAAATAACACTATAATATTTAAATAAGCTATAATTGTATCTGTTGATTTATAAATTTTTTTGGGAGGTATAGTTTATGCTACATAACTACTCAACACATATTAATGATTTAATAATTAACATTGTAGATGATAAACTCAAACAGAGCTTATCTACTAATTCTGAAATAAAAGAACAGACATTAGATAGACAAAAGTATAAAAAAGCTTTTTCAGATTTACTTGATAGAATGGATAAAGCAGACAAAAAAATCATTGATGATTATTTAAGTATGAATAACTGTATTAATAGTATACTTTTTTGCGATGTTTATAAATATGGATTTTATGATTGTGTTGATTTATTGAAAATACTGAAGGTGCTTTAGATAACTTTATCATAGCTAAATTTTTCATTTTAATATTTTTACTATACTTTCCAATATATATTTAATTAATATGGATAAAATATGATTGACTATATAAATATATGTAAAGTGGAGGTATAAGTATGAATAACAATAAAAACCTTTTGAAAACCCGTGATAAATCAAACCGTGAAATGAGAAAAATATTTCCAAAAGATGGCGATGATATTGGAATTGTGGATGGTGAACATATAGGTTCTACAGAAAAGAAATATACAAAGCGATCAAAGTTATCTCATAATAATTAAGTGAATTACTGGCAACTAAAATTAGAAGGCTATCCCTAAGTATCGAGATAACCTTTTATTTTTTATTTAATACATACAAATCTTGTTAAATGTTACATTGAGGTTGACACCTCTTAATCATTTCTATTTATCTATTTGGATGATTAATGCGCAAACCATATTGGGGTATTGCCTGACCATACACCCAACGAACCATCGTCTTGAAGAATTAAACAAGCGCCTGGGTGACCCCATGTACGTGTGCTCCAAATGGGATAAGGTTTGCCATAAGGAAATTGAGGGTCGTAGAATAATGGAAAAGCTTGAATAACGAAATTACCAGTTGTCCCTTCCATCATGCATCCACTAATTTGCCACTTATCTGTATGGCATGTACTAGATTGCCACACTTCTTTATCTAAATTATACAGAATAAGTCTTCCTGTCGGCTTCATATATAATTTATACTGCTGATTATTGGATTGAAGCCATTGTCCAATACTTAATTTTTCCTCGGGTCTAAGTATATTTTCACCATGTGCTGCCAAACTTGTCATGCTAGTTACCCCTACCATAAACAAAACAATAACCAATAACGAAATATTCTTTTTAATCATTTTTAATCTTCTCCTTTATAATAAATTTATTTTATTGTATGTATTGTAAATATTATATCATATCGTTTGTTTATATCAACTATATTTAATACATACTTTATAATTGTTTGTTTTTAATTAAATAAAGCTCATGTTTTTCGTTTTTATATTTTTTTCTAAATATTTTATAGGGTACATATAACGTAATCTATCCATAAACATAACTACTAAATTTATACATCTTTTAATAATTATGTTGACAAGGAATAATCATTAAAATATAATAGTAAATGCAAATGATTTGCATTTACTAATTAATTAGAAAGGTGGAATAAGATGAAATCAAAAAAAATTATAAGTATAATAACAGGCACTATGCTACTAATTTTACTTATCGCTGGTTGCAGTAATAATAAAAATTCTGACATTGAAAAACCTGTTATTGCAGTGACAATCGTACCTGAGAAAACTTTTGTAGAAAAAGTTTGTGGTGATATGTTTGATGTAATATCATTAGTTCCTGCTGGAAATAGTCCAGCAAATTATCAACCTACTCCTAAGGAAATGGAACAATTCAGTAAAGCAAAATTATATTTCTCTATAGGTGTACCTACAGAACAAACAAACATTTTATCCAAAGCAACAGATATGAAAGATATGAAAATTATTAAACTTCAAGATGAAGTAACACAAGCATATTCCCCTAGAGAATTTGCCCCTGGAAAAAATGATCCTCACATATGGTTATCACCAAAAAGAGTTAAAACCATGGTAGAGTCCATTGTTCGGGAAGTCAGTTCCTTTGATCCTGACAATGAAGATGTATACAAGGAAAACGGTGAAAAATATATCGCTGAACTTGATAAGCTTGATAAAGATATCCAAGAGTCACTAAAAGATATTAAAAACAGAAAGTTTATTGTTTTTCATCCCGCATTTGGATATCTAGCTGATGATTACAATCTTCAAATGTATGCCCTAGAGAAAAACGGAAAAGATGCAACACCACAAAGTTTAAAAGAAATGATTGATTTAGCAAAAGCAGAAAATATAAAAGCAATCTTTTATCAATCAGAAATATCCAGTAAACAAGCACAATCCTTTGCAGATGAAATAGCAGGAAAAACTGTACAGTTATCACCCTTGGCTCCAAATTATATAGAGAACATTGAAAATATAATTCAATATTTAACTGAGGTTATGGAATAATTTTAAGTAAGCGGAGGATGTATTAATGACAAAAAAGATAAGTATTACAACAATATTTACTGGTGGACTTATACTTCTTGCAGGAGGATATCTATTATTTTCGATTGTTAGATCTGTAAATGTGGATTTAACGAATCTAATAGTTTTGAACACTGTTTTTACAAGTATACTTATGCAAGCATTTCCTTTTATGCTTATTGGTGTGCTGGTATCGTCCGCTATGCATGTCTTTGTGCCAGATGAATGGATAGTTAAGATTTTCCCAACAAAATATGGTATTGGATTTTTGACAGCAATGTTTGCAGGTGCTCTATTTCCTGTATGTGAATGTGCAATTGTTCCTGTTATGTCACGACTTGTTAAAAAAGGTGTTCCAGTACCTATCGCTATAACTTTTATGCTCTCAGCTCCTATTATCAATCCCATTGTAATTATGTCAACACTATATGCATTTCCTGGACATCCTGAAATAACTTTATTCAGAGTAGGTTTTGGTTTAACAATAGCTGTAGCTGTAGGTTTGATTATGATGCTATATAGAAATGATTTTTCTACTATATCTACTGATTATGATTATCGATGTCATAATGATCATCATAGCAACATTAGCCATTCATGTACTTGCCACCATCATGGTGACAATCATAGTGAAAACAGTATATTAATGAAATTTAAAACTATGTTTTTACATGCTGGAGATGAATTTTTCAATGTGGGGAAATATTTAGTTATAGGTGCTTTAACAACAAGCCTTATTCAGATATTGATTCCTAAAAAAGTTTTTGTAGAACTTGGCTCAAAAAGTGGTTTTTCTCTTATATTGATGATGTTAATGGCATTCCTCTTTTCTGCCTGCTCTACTTCAGATGCTTTTATTGCAAGAAGTTTCATTAACAAGTTTTCCATGAGTTCAATTCTAGGTTTTCTAGTATTTGGACCAATGATGGATGTAAAGAATCTATTAATGCTTTTAGCTAATTTCAAGAAAAGTTTTGTTATTAGACTTGTATTACTTATTACTATTTTGAACTTTTTATTTATAAGTTTTTTTACCATTATATTCTTATGAGGGAGATAAATAATGAAGACAAAACTAATCAAATTCAATATAAATATCTGTTTGAAAATATTATTGCTTCTTGGGTTTGCATCCTTTTATTTGTTTACTGTATTTTCAGGTTCAGTAAAACAATATGTACATCCCAGAATCATTCCATATATTATATTTGCTGCTATAGTTATGGTATTAATAGCAATACTCTTAGTGGGAGAACTTCCAAAAAAACAGCATTTGAAAACAAAATCTTGGACATTACTGTTTTTTTTAATTCCTTTATTAATGGGATTTGCTCTTCCACCGGAAACTTTTGATTCGAGTACAAAAGCAACAGGAAGTCTTGAACTTTCATCCAGCACTATTTATGCGACTGACAAAACTTCTTCAAAACCAGTCGTTGAGCAAGATCAAACGCCAGTTGAAACTAATGGTGCAGTTGATATTATAGTGAGAAATGAAATAGATGATAGTTCAGATAATAGTTCTAATAAAACTTCTAGTGATAGTTCTAGTGATAGTTTTAATGATATTATAAATATAGATGAAGATGTAATTGTAATGGATGATAGTAATTATTATAAATATCTAACTGAAATATATGAAAACCTAGATAAATATAAGGGAACTAAAATAGAAGTTATAGGATTCGTTTTCAAAGATAATAAGGAATTTGCAGATAATGAGTTCGTACCAGCACGACTTTTAATGGTCTGCTGTGCGGCTGATATGGTTCCAATAGGTTTTTTATGTCAGTATGATAATACCGTACAATTAGAAAAAGATTCATGGGTTAAAGTAACGGGTACATTGGATTCAAAAGAATTTGAAGGTAATAAAATACCTAATATCAATGCAACTACAGTTCAACAGGTTGATGAGCCTGAAGATGCTTATATTTATCCATATTAAAGTATTGTATTATTTTATTCTCATGAACAAATATTTAATGTTATGCTATATGGAAATTTTATTGTAAAACTCCCCTTATAATAAACAGTTCTATTATTTTAACTATCTACTATAAGGGGAAATATCAAAACCATTAATATTGATATATATATTAATTATTAGTTATTAATTAATTCACCCTTAACCAATAAATTCCTAATAGCTGTAGCCGCTTCTGCATATGTAAATGGTTCTTGTGGTGCAATAGTATCATTATTTTGTGTTCTGCTATTGAATACACCAGCTCTTAATGTTTTGTTGACTGATTCATAAGCCCACTGGGATACTTCTTGATTATCTTTGTATTTTTCTATTCGATTACTATCTACTTCTTTTAGTCCAACAATATCCATTGCGGTTGCATACATAGTCATGGCTTCTTCCCTTGTAATTTTGGCATCCGGTCTGAATGTTCCATCAGGATAGCCTTTTATAATATCATAATCAACGGCTATTGTTATAGCATCTGCTAGTTCATTTGTTGAATCTACATCTTGAAATAGATTCTCTTTGGCTACGTTTGTCCTGTATAATCCAAGTGCTTTTGTTATGTATTCAGCGAATTCGCCTCTTGTGATTTCTGCATCTGGTTGGAAATCTTCTGGGTTTTTAATTATTAGTCTAGATGCCATGTCGTTAACCTGATTTTTAGACCAATGATTCTCTACTGATGCAACAGTAATCTCATTCCAGATAACTGAATAACTTGAGTTTGTAAGTGATTGTAATTTGGCATAGTATTTACCGCCTTTACTGAATACTATTGTTGGTATATGTGAAAATGTTCCATCTTCATTGTATACTATTCCAGTTGTAATTTTACTAGAATTAATTCCTTTTGGTATTTCCATGACTCTTTCTACATATTGATTGAATCTAGAGATTGTAATTTCTTTTTTATCTTTCGTTGCTGCTGATTTTACAATAACTTTGAACTCAACTGGTGGGAAAACTATCTCTTGATTGTTCTCAATTGCATGTTCAGTAATTTGCTTTCTGATAGTCTTGTCCATTCTTTCAATTTTAACTTCTACTTTAATTTTTTCTAAATTTTCCACTGATACTCCTAATGTCTCTGCAACTTTTTCCACAGATACTTCTTTTGCAGGAATTATATAGTCTACGTCTTCTGTATTTATAGAAAGCTTGAATTCTTCCTGCTCCATTTTTTTAATTATGTCTCCTGTTAATGTGGTGCTTATTGAATTAGCATTTTTAGTTGAGACAGGTACTTCTACAATATTATCAATTTCTTTTTGCTGTTCTGGTTTTAGTTTCTTTTGTTCCTTGATAACTTGCTGTATTTTTTTATTAACCATATCTCCATTAACTGTAAGATCAACACTCTTTTGTCCATTCTCAACTTTTATTTTTTCTGTTCCTGCTATCTGTTTTTGACCATTAACGATGACTATAATACCTTTGTCAGTTGGTTTTGTTGTTGATGTTAATGTATCACTGTTACTAGAACTATCTCCAGTGGAAGTATCTCCGCCTGAAGCATCTCCTCCACCTGGATGTGAATTTTTTATAGTTGTAAATTTCCAACTTGATTTGTCACTTATTCCAGCATGTGCATTTGAATTCTCATCTGCAAAGCATGTTCCATCTATCAATATATAATATTCTGTGCCTTCATGGTAAGTTGAATTTACTGTTACATTTATTTTATTGGTTCCACCACCTGTTATGTTTTTCCCTGTTACATCTATTGATTCTAATATGCTATCATCTTTAGATTTATATATTTTGATGTTCCCTGTTCCTACTGTCACTTTATCATCAAAAGTAATTTCCAGGTCATTATTTAATGCTATGTTATTAGCACCATTTGCTGGGATTGTGCTATTTATGGCTGGTGGAGTTATGTCAATTTCACCAACTGTTGTAAATTTCCAACTTTCCTTATCTGATATTCCTGTATAATTGTTATTGTTTTCATCTTTGAAGCATGTACTATCTATTTTTATGTAATACTGTGTTCCTCCCTTAAGGGTTATATTAGGATTAATTGTCATTGTTTTTGTTCCTGTACCTGATATCTGTCCACTAGTTACATCTATAGATTCCATTAAGCTATCATTACTTTTTTTGTATATTTCAACATTTCCTGTTCCTGCTACTACATTTTCATCAAAAGTGATTTGTAGATTATCCTCAAGTCCCATGTTATCTGTTCCATTTGTTGGATTTAAGCTTTTTATTGATGGTGGCACTGTATCTGATACCCATTTTGCATATAATGTGATATCATCTGTAACTGCATTAATTGTATCACCTGCTGAATAATCTATGCCCTTTCCATCTTCTTGAGTGTTCCAATCTGAGAATATCATTCCTGATGGTGCAGTGATTGTTGTATTAGCTGGTAAGGTTGTTGAATTCTCTCCATCAATTACAGAGATACTTTGTGGTGCTGTACCTGTTCCACCGTTGATGCCAAAACTAATTGTTCTTATTTTTAATGCATCTATAGTATATTCTTCACTTTTATCTACTGTTAAGTTATTTGAGATGGGTAATTTACCTTGAACTTTAATTGTATCTTTATCTGTTAGCATATCCTCATCAGATAATTTAGTTTCACCACAATATACATTTACAGTAGTATGTTCATTATAAATAATACCTGATTTCAATTCACTGACACTAATTGCTTCCGTAATTTTATTAGACCCAGATTTAATCTTGGTTTCATATTCAATATCGTATGTATTAGAATAAATGAGATGTTCATGAGTAAGACTTATATCATATTCCTTATCTATCGTCCCTGTTACTACTAATGTATCTCCATCTTGTAATAAATCTGTATCTGATTTTACATCACCATTTTTTGCTTTAATTACCCAAGTAGCTTGTTCATGTTTTGTAAGATGCTCTAATAATTGTTTCACTGTTGTAACTGGTGTAATTTTATAACTTCCTGATTCTATCACATCATACCAATACATATTATATATATCATCTTTGTTAAGAAACTGTCCAATATTTAATTCTGTAGATGTAACTTCATTTGGAATAGGGTCTTTTAATTCCAGTTCATAATGGTCGTATTTGTTGTAAACTCCGCTCATTCCTTCTTTTGGATCTCCAACAAAAAGATAATCTCCATCTTTAAGTTGCTCATCATCCTCTTTTACTCCTGTAAATTTATCTTTAACACTCCATTCAGCATTATCATCTTTAATAAGATGTCCTTTTAATTCTCCTACAGTTGTTATACCTTTATATAATATAAAATCCTGTGATTTAATAGATGAATTGTCCTTATCTTTTATAGTTACCTCTAAGTCAGTCCCTTTTGACTGTACTATAACAGATACCTCTTCCGCTAAAACTGTATTTGGTAATGTTATTAACATCATAACTGCTATTATTATAAAAGCTAATAATTTTTTGTTGTTACTCATAAATAAAACTCCTCTCATTAATTCATATCTTATTAAATCTATATTTGTTTTTACTACAAAATGCTTTATATTAATACATTTTGTTTCTATATTTTAACACGAATATAACTTATTTTATCTAAAATAATCTTAAAGATTCAACAACTTATGTCAACCAAGTTATCTTATTTAAGGTAAAAAAACAATCTAGAAATTGGATATCCCCATTCCTAGATTACTATATAGAAAACGCTTCCTTCATTTAATTGGCTTTCTACCCAAATACGACCGTTATGTTTACTAATGACTTCTTTAGTTATATATAGACCAAGTCCAAATGATTCTTTATTTTTGCTTCTATTCTTTCCTTTGAAATATCTATCAAAAAGATACGGTATTTCTTCTTTCTTTATGCCTATGCCATTATCTTTTATTGATATCTCTATTTGACCATTATTCAATAATTTTGTCTTAATCTTTATTTTTCCATCTTGATCAGTATATTTTATAGCATTATTTACTAGATTCTCAATAGCTCTATATATTTTCAATTTATCTATTTCTATAGGTTCAATTATTTCCTTATCCAAATCCATACTTAAATCAATATTTTTATTGGTACAGCTTAATTCCATTTCTAAAATTATACTCCCTATTAATTTATTTATATCTACAGGTTCTTTGAATATAGTGACCTTATTATCTTCTAGCCTTGCAACTAGAAAGAAGTCTTCAATAAGTTCGTTGAGATATTTAGTTCTTTTATAGATTCTTTCAATATATTTATCTTTATCTTTTGAATCTTTTACATGCCCATCTATTATAGCTTGTGTATATCCTAATATAACTGTTATTGGAGTTCTTAAGTCGTGGGAAATATTGGTCATGAATCTAGTTATCTCTTTATTAGCCTTTTCTGTTTCTTTTTTGGCTTTAACCAGTTTCCTGAATGTATCATATAGATATTTTACTACCACTGATAAAACAAGTATCAGTATAATAATTATTATAGTTAATTTTTTTTCTACATTGCTTGTATTTGGAATTACCAAAGCTTTTTCATATATTTCGTTTTGATTTATATTCTCTATAGTTTTATTTATTATATCTGATAAAGGTTCTAATCCTTTTCTTACTCCTACCATTATAGGATTTTTATCCTTTATCTCTCCTATAATTCTTATATTCCGATAGATATCTTGTTCTTTATAGTATGTATATAGAGGAATTTCACATATTGTATAGTCAGCTTTTTTATTATTGACATATTTAATAGCTTTTTCTGTATTTTTCACTAATGTGATATTGGCATTAGGATTATCTATTAATAAGTCATCCACCAAAAAATACCCTTTCATACATACTAAATTTTTATCACAAAGTGCTTTCAGATCATTACATACTATTAGATTATCTTTGTGCCCTAAAATGACAAGTGTTGTTTCTATGTATGGCTTTGTAAATAGTATTCCCTTATTTCTCTTTTTTGTATTGGACACAGTTGAGAGTATGTCTACTTTTCCACGATATATGTTATTCAACATATCATCCCATGTCTCATTTTTTATGTTGTCATATAGTTTGAATTTCAGTCCTGTTATTTCATTTACCTTCCTTAGTATTTCAGTACCTAACCCCTTAGGATTCCCTTTTTTATCAAGATATTCTATTGGGGCATAATCTATAGCTAGTCCTACGTTAAATACTGTATTCTTATTAGATTCTATCCAATCTAATTCTTCTTTGGTAAATATATTCTCTTTTAGGTTTTGTCTGCCTTCTATGTCAATGCTATTTATAAATATTTCTTCATGTTTTTTAGGTTGATTAAATGTAGTTATAGATATTATTATAGCTAATAATGCGAGAATAATTATAAATTTTAATTTCTTCATTGGTTGAAACTCCTTCTATAATAACTAAAATTAAATATTTAAGTTGAATTATAAGTCGAATTTAGATATACTAAATAATAACATATATGTAAATATATTTCATCAAATTAAACCTTTTGCTTTATGCTTTTGTTTTATGCTGATATTTTACATAACTATATACATAGTATTAATACTTAATATTTACCTTCTCTAAACTTTCATATAATCATAATAATAAATGTAATAAATAAATAGTAATTGGGTGATTTAATGAATGATTCTAAGATACTTGTTGTTGATGATGATGAGGATATATTAGAAATTATTTGTATTTATTTAAAAAACAATGGGTATATTGTAGATACTGCTAATAGTAGTACTAATGCTCTAGGGAAAATTAAAACCGATAAATTTGATTTAATCATACTTGATATTGTACTTCCAGATTATGAAGGAACTAAACTTTGTGAACAAATAAGGCAAAACATATATTGTCCAATAATTTTTATCAGTTGCATAGATGATGAGGATTATATCCTTAAAGCTCTAGATAAAGGTGGCGATGATTATATTAGAAAGCCTTTTAACTTAAATGAGCTTCTGGCACGTATTAAAGCTAATTTAAGGAGAATCAATTATGACCAGTCTATAAATAAACCTAAACATAACCTAATACATATCAATAATTTAACTATTGATATAAATAATCATATTGTCTTAAAAAATGATACTAAGATTTATCTGTCACCTACAGAATTTAATATCCTTTTATTTATGATTAACAATTCAAATAATGTACTCAGCTGTTCCCAAATATATGAATATGTATGGGAAAGCGATAGTATTGGTGATACAAGAACTGTCATGGTTCATGTTAGTAAATTACGGAAGAAATTAGAAGATGATTCTGATGATAAATATATTGAAACTGTTAAGAAATTGGGGTATAAATTTATAACTGAATAGTTCTATTGATAATATAACCTATCATCTTTTGATATTATGATGATAGGTTATATATGTTGAAGTATTTTATTGTAGCTAACATTTATTTCATATAATAAATTATGTTACTATTGTGCTTTTTAATTACTTGTTCTTTATTTTTTTAGCTATAAAAGCTATTAGTATAATCCATATATTATAGACTATTGTTTGATATAATAATATTTTCATACCATATCCAGATGGTATTAAACCTGCAACAACGTTTGTCCAGCAAAACCAATTATCTATATAATATGTTATATAATTATCGATTCTTAGCTTGATACATACATAATATAGTATGGCTAATAATATATTGATAACAAAATATGGTAGAAAATATAAAAACGGATTATTTTTGTAGTTTGTAAATTTGTTTACTGTCAAGTATGAAACTATGTAAATAACTGATATTATGACAAACCATATTATTGCTGACAACATCATAATCTTTTCTCTGTTACACTCAAATGGAAGTTGTTTAATAATTTTTATGTTTAAGATATTGAGTATATATATAACTACCATAGTTGTTATATATGTTAGTATGTATTTATGAATATTTTTTTTAGTTATTTGTCCCATATTATACCACTCTCCTCATCTTCCCAGTCTGAAAGATTTATTGCTATGTCCAGTAATATATTATCAACGGTTATTCTTTCCTTCACAGTTACTCCCCACCAATCTTCATACTTTTTATCGCTTATGATTACTAAATCTTGATACCATTCACTCAGATTTTTATAATTTTTTTCTTTATCGTCTGGAACTTCGTCTTTAATATTGTCTAATAATTCTTCTATACTACTCATTTTGTCTTGAATTTCTTCAGCTGCCATTAAATTTACTACTTGTTCTGGATCACAATGATATAACGTTTCTGCAATCTGGAAATATGAATCATAAAAATCATTTAAAAACGCATGGTATTTATCGCCTTTCTTATTAAAACAATCTAAAGCCATTATGCTAAACCCTATAACTAAAATAATTCCAAGAGATATTAAGATTTTTTTATTATTTCTTTTCATTACTGATCCCATACTATACCACTATCCTTATCATTCCAATTTGAAAGCCTAACAGAAATACCTATTAGTGTCGTATGAGCTAACATTCGTTCGTCTAACGTTATTACCCACCAATCTTCATATTTTTTATTGCTCAAATCAACCAATTCGTCATACCATTCACTTAGCTTTTTATAATTATGTTGCTTATTTTCAGGAATATCTTCATCAAACTTATCAAACAGCTCTTTTAAGCTATTCATTTTTCCCTTGATATTATCTGATTCCATTGATTGTGCAATATTCATTGGATCAATACCCTCTATCTCTTCAGCTATCTGAAAATATATATCATAAAAATCATTTGAAAATGCATGGTATTTATCGCCTTTCTTATTACCACAACCTGATATAATTAAACACAATACTATTATTAAATTAACAATATGAACTTTTCTAACTTTACTCATTATATTTCTCCATCTTTATCGTGCTGGTTTTATATAGTATTATTATATAAAATTTTATCTTTGTATTTCTTTAAGAAAATCATCATAACTTTTAGTTATTTGTCCCATACTACACCACTATCCTTGTCATTCCATTTAGAAAGTCTTATAGAAGTATCAAGTAAAATATTATGTACTGTTATTCTTTCATCTACTGTAACTCCCCACCAATCTTCATACTTTTTATCGCTCAATATTACTAATTCTTTATACCATTCACTAAGCTTTTTATAATTATTTTCTTTATCTTCTGGAACTTCGTCTTTTATACCATCTAATAATTCTTTTAGATTACTTAATTTTTCTAATATATCTTCACATACCATTAACTTTACAACATCTTTAGGATTAGCTTCATCTAACTTTTCGACTATTTGAAAATAATCATCATAAAAACCATTCATAAAAACATCATATTTATTGTCTTTCTTATTAAAACAATCTAAAGACATTATGCTGATACCTATAATTAAAATAATAATTCCAAGAGATATTAATATTTTTTTTTATTTCTTTTCATTACTGATCCCATATTATACCACTCTCCTCATCTTCCCAGTCTGAAAGCTTTATTGCTATGTCCAGTAACGTATTTTGGACTGTAAATCTTTCTTCTAAAGTTACACCCCACCAATCTTCATATTTTTTATCGCTTATGATTACTAAATCTTGATACCATTGTTCTAGTTCTTTATAATTACGTTCTTTGTCTTTTGGAACTTTATCTTTTATATCATTAAGCAAATCTTTTAGATTATTTATATCATCCTGTACTTCCGATACAGCCATTGAATTAGCAACATTTTTAGGACTATATACATCTATAGTCTTTGCTATTTCAAAGTATGTATCATAAAAATCATTCAAAAAGGTTTCGTACTCATTGCCTTTTTTATTTCCACAACTTGTTAAAACTAGGCTTAATACAATAATAAAATTTATTATATAGTACTTTTTAAGTTTATTCATTAACTATTCTCCTTTTTTATAGTCTACCTCTCTTAACATACTTTTCTATAACTTTTAAATCATTATTAAGTTTTTTCTTATAAATTTTTTCGTTTTTATTCATATCAATTAGATGATTAATATATTTCATTTGAGTTTTTTCATAAATCTTATTATATTCTTCATTATCATATGAATCTGAATCTTGTTTGGATATTTCTTCTTTCATTTTTTTCAAATCTTTAATCATTACTTTCTTATATCCATGTAAATCCATAAAGTACCTGTAATCAGATTTCATTATATATTCTAGTTTCCTAGTAGTTACATAAATTCCTTTTTTCCTTGCATCTTTCCAGCCAAAAGCATCATCTATATTACTTGGCTTTTCACCAAGCATATTTTCATTAGTACTAGCAGCATAAATCACAAAACTAAGAGGTACAGCAAAATATATATTACCTCCAGTAGCCTCTACTGCTGCTCCATACGACGTTGCTCCTGCATAGATAAAATCAGCCATATCCAAAGTTAATTCAAGACACCTTAAACCTTCTTTTTGATTTACTAGGATATCATAATACATTTGACCATAAGAGCCTTCTAATAATGTATGGCTAATACCTGGTCTATCCCACATAGACACAACATCAGCTCTATATTTTAATATTTTTTTATTAATTTGACTTCTAATATTTAGTATAGCTTCTCTTTCAATAGTATCTTCTATACTAACTGTACTACTATCTTTAAAACATTCAACACTATCGTTTGTATATTTATCATCCTTATTAATATTAGTACAACTATTACTTTTGTTACAAACATCAGCTAAATGATTTATTTTACTATTATATTTCTTAAATAATTCTTCATCCCACTTTTTCTTAGGATTAGTCTCTGTATCATTATGTACCGCAAAAGTATCTTTACCCTCAACACTAGTATCTGATAATGTATTCAACAGATTCTTTAATTGATTTTCACAACTACTGTATTCATTTATAGCACCTTGTAATAATTTATTTAAACCATAAGAATTGTCTGCCAGTCCTTTCATATTCCCCTGAATGTTATTAAGTTCATTATTTATATTATCTCTATATAATATATCTACATCAATGGAATTTTTAGTATTAGTGAATTCATTTAGTATTTCATTCATTCTAGTAACTATATTTTGTATATCACTATTTTTACTAGATAAATCATACAAGTTATATTTTGTATGTGACATAATCAAGCCCCTTTTTATTTATTATTATAGTTTTTTCAGAATTAAATGTCAACGAAATCTGACGAACGGTACGATTTATGGGATGAAATGCATTTTTTTATAATAATTTGTTATTGTATGAACAATTATGTTGAAATTACACGTATTTTGAGCACCCTAATTATGTGCCTTACAAATAATATAAATAAAACAAGATCCAGTTATTTATACCAGATCTTGTTTTATACTTGATTTATATTTAGTTTTTTCTATGTAAATATCTATATCAAACAGAACATATTATAGTCTACATTTTCAACTTATTTAGTTGGTGGTAATACCTGATCTAATAATATTATTCCGTCATATTGTTCTTTAGGTATAAATTGTAATACATTTGATCTTATAACTTCATCAGTCAAACCATCTTCGCTTGCATATTGATTAATGAACATCCATTTATTGAACTTATTTTTATTTTTATGCTGGGATAAGTCAACAAAAGAAGTTTCGTATCCACTTCTACTAATTATTTCTTCCAAGCTACCTTTTGGAACTGATGGTATATTAAAAGTTTCTTGTGATGTAATTGCTGACGCTTTCCCACCTTGCATGAATAATCCTATTACATACATATCGTTTCCTAGTTCTTTGCTTAATATCTCTCCCATACTTTTAAAACTATTAATCCATTCATCTTTCTCTAGTGTAAGCATCTGTGATGTGTTCCTTGCAATATGGTCATTATGAGCCCATAAGATAATCTTTTTATCTGGGTTAGCTTCCATATACCACTTTACATTATCTGCCATAATGACATCTCTTATTTCGTATCCTTCAACATTATCTACCATACTCATTCTAACAATGTTCATTCGATTTTCAAGGGTACGGAGTGCACTGTCTACCAGCATATCATTATTGCGATATATAGCTTCTAACTTACTACGATTGTCCTTTATGTATTTTATCATCTTATCATAACCCACAGTATATTTATCAATGATCTTCTGATATTTTTCTCTATGACCTGTATCAAATCCATACTTATTAATTAGTGCATAGTAACTCTGAAAGAATTCTACTTCCATATTATAATAATCTTCTGCTACTTTTTCATCAACTTTTTCTAACCACTGTTTCATATATTCAATGAAATACATATTAGTGAATTGCATATCAAAACCAAAAAGATCTATAGGATTGTCAGTTTCTTTTTGCTCTTTTATATAATCAAAAAGGCTTAGAGTCTCTTTTGAATGCCATACTGGTAAGACACTATATTCCATCATTTGCTTTGATGTTAGATTTTTATTGTTCATAACCATCTCACATTCGCCTAATCCTGATTCAAATCCTATTGTGTCATATCCAAGTTCTTCATGTAAATATTTAATTAATCTAGTTTTTATTACTCTATAATCTCCAACACTATGAAAATTTTCTCCTAGAGAAACAATTTTTTTATCTTTCAATAGTGGTTTCAAAAATTCTAAATCACTATAATCTTCTGAGTCAATAGATGTAATTTCATCTACATTTTTTTCATACCATTCTTCTGTAGTTTCTATTTTACCACATGCTGCCATACTTAAAATCATTATCATTACTAATAACACAATTATTCCCTTTTTCAACATATTTATTCCTCCTATCATACACGTACATCTATAGCTAGCTAACTTTTATACATCTTATTTATGAATTACTTAGTACATTATATCTAAAAAAAAGTTTATATTCCATTGGAATATCTTACATATACAATATGAATCTTACATTATTGTAATCTATATATTTATTGAACTAAAACATCTATACATCCATTTCAATAAGTTCAATATATTTTTCTTTATTTTATAAGTTGACTAAAACTAAATAATTACTACTCTATAGTAATTATTTAATTCGATTTTTATAGCTTCTTAAGTCTATTATACTGAGTAATTATAGCATATAATAAATTAGATATTAAGCCTTTACAATAATAAACTCAAACAATTCTTTAAAATTGTTATTGACAAAATGTGATATAATCCTTATAATCCTGTCTTTGACAGTTGAA
>NZ_BTPT01000055.1:0-21932 GCF_054408565.1 Vallitalea sediminicola | reverse complement strand
TGGGGGATTAGTATTTTCATTCAATGTCCTGCTCACACTAAAAAATATATAGAACATCTAAAAGGTAAAGTCAACTTAATTCATATAGATAATGATTTTCAAGATATGAATAAAAATGATAAATTAGAAACAATAAAAATATCTGATTTAGTTATTGTGTGTACAACTCAACATAAAAAAGCTTTAAAGGAATTTACCAATGCACCTATTGAAGTTGTTTCATGTATGATTGATTTTGAAAACTATAACTATATACCAATTAGTCAAAAAACAAATAATCCTCTTATTATTAGTTGGCAACAGGCATGTGCAGATGCTTATACAAATGATTTATTAATGATTGCAGATTCTTTATTCAGAATACATAAAAATTATAACACTGAACTTCATCTATATGGATGGCATATGGGCAAGGATTATCCTGATCAACGACGTGAAGTCAGTAAAAAATTACCCTTTGCTACTTTCATAGAGTATCAACCTCTTACAAAATATTTTACTGACATAGTTCCAAAGATTGCTCTGTCTGATGTTTTTATTATGCCATACATTAAGCACAAAGGAAGATGGGGAAAAAGTGCTTTTGGATTAAAAAGATTAATGTTATTAGGTTTACCTATCGTTGCATCTGATACAGAGCATCATAGAACTTTAATAAAAAATGGTGAAAATGGTTTTCTAGCTAATACTTCTCAACAATGGTATAAAAATCTAGAATCTTTAATCACTAGTACAGAATTAAGAGAAACCTTTGCAACGAAGTCAAAAGAATTTATCGAAACAGAATATAGTAATCATAAGCTAATAAGAGAATTTATTAACGCTGTTAATAAACATATTCTAATTTTTGATTAATCAATAGAGAAAAAACCATGTTCCTATAATTGAACTGGTTTTTCTCTATTATCTATAACTAATATTTTGCTTAATGATGTTGATTATTTTATCTTGATTCTGTTTATCTAATGAATTGTATATAGGTAAACATAAAATTCTTATTGATATATCATCGGATCTTTGCATGTCTTGATCTTGAACATATGGTAATTTATTCAATGAAGGATAAAAATATCGTCTAGGCATAATATCATTTTCTAATAATTTGTCTCTTACTTTTATTAATTCATCTTCGCATCTAAATATAATTGGAAAATAAGAATAATTTATTGTACATCTTTCATCAATTTGCTGAAATTTTACAGATGATATTTCTTTAAAGGATTTTATATAATATTCATACGTTTCTTTTCTTTGTTCAATTATCGCATCAATATCATCTAATACGCACAGACCCATGGCAGCTTGGAATTCATTCATTTTAGCATTTATTCCCAACTCAACAATATTCTCGTGGGAAGCAAACCCAAAATTAATCATTTTTTTTACTTTAGCATTAAGTTCATCATTCCGTATTATTAAAGCTCCACCTTCTATGGTATGAAATATTTTAGTCGCATGAAAACTTAATATACTGATATCTCCATAATTAAGTATACTTTTTCCTTTATACTTTACACCAAAACAATGTGCGGCATCATATATTACTTTTAAATCATTTTCATCAGCAATATTTTTTATTTTCTCTACGTCACATCCATTTCCAAAAACATGAGTTGGAACTATACACGATGTTTCATTAGTAATTTGATCTTCTATTTTATTAACATCAATATTGAAAGTATTTTCGTCTATATCAACATATCTAGGCTTTAAACCTTCCCACACTAAACTACTTGTTGTAGCAACAAATGAAAAAGGTGTTGTGATTACTTCACCAGAAACACCTAAAACTTTGTAAGCAACTTGAAGTGCCAAGGTTCCATTAGACACTAAAATCAAATTTCTAATCCCTAAATATTTTTCTAATCTATTTTCTAACTCTCTAACTAATTCACCATTATTTGTTATCCAACCTGAATTATATATTCTATTAATATACTCCTTATATTTATTAATATTTGGCAAATAAGTTTTCGTAACATTAATCATAGTTACACCCACTCTTACACTATTCAAATAAAATATTATACTATCTTTCTATCACAAATATCTATCTCCTTGATTTCGTTTCCTTACTACTTTACAAGGTGTCCCATAAGCAACGGTATAAGATGGAATATCCTTTATTACTGTTGCTCCAGCACCAATAACTGTATGATTACCTATAAATCTATTTTGAATTATATTCGTACCTAATCCAACACCTGAAAAATCTCCTATTCTTACATGTCCCCCTGTAGTAACACTAGGTGATATAGATACATAATTACCTATAATATTATCATGGTCAATTGATGCTTTGCTATTTATTATACAATGATTACCTATTATCGAATCACTGTTAATAACAGCACCGGCCATTAGTACGCTACCTTCTCCTATCTTTACACCTCTGGCAATAGATGTATACGGATGAATGCATGTAATAAATTCAAACATAGGGTTTATATCCTTTATCAACGATACCATCTTGT
Organism: Vallitalea sediminicola; assembly: GCF_054408565.1. NCBI lineage: Bacteria > Bacillati > Bacillota > Clostridia > Lachnospirales > Vallitaleaceae > Vallitalea > Vallitalea sediminicola. The sequence continues at coordinate 19,458 of NZ_BTPT01000055.1, read as the reverse complement.
AACGTGTCCAATTATCTCCTATTGCAACTATTCCCTCAGATATTTTATCCAAAACCAAGTAATCTTGTTTATTCCCAACAATATTATAACCAAAATGATTCTCATCTTTTTCTTTAAACGGATCAATTAATCCAACTATATTAAACTCACATTGTTTTTCTATAATATCAATAATTACTTTTGCATGTCCTCCAGCTCCAAAAACAATGATATCTCTCATTTTTCAAGCCTCCATTTCTGAAATACTAAACATATTTTTGTAACTAATTATATGATTAGTTAGCATTTTGTATGAAAAACCGAAAATTCTCTTCTGCCATTTTCTTATTATAATAATGTTTTTTTATAGAATTAGGATCATGTATTGAGGCGCAGAAAATTGAACGTTTTCCCGAATTGACTTCCTCAAAATACGTAGTTTCCTTTTCTTTTATTAACTTAGCAAATTTATCATGACAATAATTCAACTTGTGGACATCAAAACATGTTTTTTTCCCTTTGACTAAAGAACATCTATTTTTATATAAACAATGATTACAACATACAAATTGAGGTTGTATTAGTTGCACCTCAGGCAAATATCCTGTAACATAAGGTGTATAATTATTTATTCGAATACCCATATCTATATCTGCTCCATAAGTTTCTTCATTCCAATAACCTATATAGTTAAATACTTCAGGTCTTATACAATTACAACATCCTAAAATCATATTATGTTGGTAATAGCTAATACCATCTTTTCTACAGAGTGTTGGTGTTATCTTCTTTTGTTTGAATAGACCCTCTCTAACACCACCTAATAATCCTACTTCTGGAAAATTATTCATCACTTCCATAAATCTTGAAATCCAATCTTTTGTTTCTATATATACATCATTTTCTACTAAAATAAAATATTGGTCTTTTTTCCTTCTGCTCAAAGCATAATTTATAGCATAAACAACTCCACAGTTCTGAATAAATCTTTTTTTACATTTTATTCTATCATCTTTAACTGACTGTAAATATTCCCATGTATCATCTGTTGAATTATTATCAATAATATATAATTCAAAATCATCTGTTGTATCAAGCAAAGCCTGTAGATTCTGTACAGTTAGTCCAACTCTGTTCCATGTTACAAAACATACTAGTGGAGCCGACATTAAAACATTCCCTTCATATTAATTATTTGTCACTATACATTATATGAATAATCATTGATGATAGTTACCTAGCTATACATTTTAAGTACATTAATATAGCACAAAAAAAGAATTCCAATATTATATAACATTATAGAATTCCTCACTATTCTCTCTCTTCAGTTTATCTGCTAATCATAATTCATCTTAATTATGTAGAGTTTTCAACTCACTAATTAATTATTTTTCTCCACCATTCCTTATTATCTAAATACCATTTGATAGTTTCTTTAATTCCTTCTTCAAATCTATAGGTAGGTTTCCAATCTAATTGTTCTATTATCTTTGTAGCATCTATGGCATATCTGATATCATGACCTAATCTATCATCTACAAATTGAATTAATGATTCGTCCTTATTTAGGTAATCTATTATTAGTCTAACGATAAACAGATTATTCCTCTCATTATTAGTACCAATATTATAGACTTCTCCTACTTCTCCATAATGAAGAACTTTATCTATTGCAGAACAATGGTCTTTTACATGAATCCAATCACGAATATTCAAACCATTTCCGTAAACTGGGAGTGGTTCATTATCACATGCACGACTTATCATTAATGGAATTAATTTTTCTGGATATTGATAAGCACCATAATTATTAGAACATCTCGTAATATTTATAGGCAACTTATAAGTCTCATAATATGCCTTAACTAATAAATCTGCACTAGCTTTACTTGCTGAATACGGATTATTAGGTGATATAGGTGTTTTTTCTGTAAAATATCCTGTGGCTCCTAATGAACCATAGACTTCATCTGTAGAAATTTGAATATACTTTTTCACATTATATTTTTTAGAGGCATCCAATAGAACCCCCGTACCCATCACATTTGTCTTGATAAATGCATTACTACTACTGATACTTCTATCTACATGACTTTCTGCCGCAAAATTAATGATATAATCTACACCTTTTTCCATAACTTCATTGACTGTTTCTATATTGGATATATCACCTTTAATAAAGACATAATTAGGATTATCTTCTATATCTATCAAGTTATCTAGATTCCCAGCATAAGTCAATGCATCAAGATTAATTACTCTATAGTCATTATACTTATCTATAATATATCTAATGAAGTTACTGCCGATAAATCCAGCTCCACCTGTAACCAAAATTGTTTTCATTTTCTCACCTCTAATCCTATTAATTTTTCGTTATCTCCAAATTCGGGCCAAATTTTATCTTTATCTGAAAGTATAATATTATCAACCTTATCTAGTGGCCAGTTAATGTCTATCTTATGATCGTTCCATACAATTCCTGCTTCATATTGTTTATTGTAGTAATCAGTACATTTATATATGAACTTAGCATAATTTGACAATACTAGAAAACCATGTGCAAAACCTTCTGGTATATAAAACTGTTTTTGGTTATCACTTGATAGAATTACACCATAAGATTTTCCATAAGTATTACTGTTTTCTCTTAAATCAACTGCAACATCAAAAACTTCTCCCATAACAACCCTTACCAATTTCCCTTGTGGATATTTATATTGATAATGCAACCCTCTCAAAACACCTTTTTTTGAAAGAGATTCATTAGATTGTACAAAAACTGTATTAAGACCTGCATCTGCAAAATCTTTACTATTATAACTTTCCATGAAATATCCACGACCATCTTGAAATACTTTTGGCTCTATTACATATAGATCTTTTATATCAGTTTCAATAAAATTAAACTTCCCCATTTATTTCTACCTCTCTAATATATTTTTTAGATATTGTCCATACTCAGTTTTAATCATTGATTCAGCTAATTTTAGTAACTGATATTTATTGATATATTGTTTTTTATATGCAATTTCTTCTAGGCACGCAATATATATTTTTTGCTGCTTTTGTATAGTTTCAACGAAGTTAGCCGCATTAAGAAGCCCTTGGTAAGTTCCAGTATCAAACCATGATATACCTTCTTCTAGTATCTCAACTTTCAAATTATTATTCTTCATGTATACTTTATTAACATCTGTAATCTCTAGCTCATTTCTATCTGATGGCTTAATGTTCTCAGCTATATCTATAACATCATTATCGTAAAAATATAATCCCGGTACAGCAAAATTAGATTTTGGATATTGAGGTTTCTCTTCTATAGAAACTACATTTGAATTATCATCAAATTCTACTACACCATAATGAATTGGATCTTTCACACTATAACCAAAAATTGTAGTACCTTTTTTTCTTTTAACAGTTTTTTGTAAAATACTATTTAATTTTTCTCCATAAAAAACATTGTCTCCAAGTATTAATGCAATTGAACTTTTTCCTATGAATTGTTTTCCAACAATAAATGCATCTGCTATGCCTTTGGGTTTAATTTGAATGTTATAGGATAATGATATTCCAAATCTAGAGCCATCGCCTAGTAGTTCTTTATAACTGCCAATATCCCTTGGTGTAGATATTATAAGTATATCTCTAATACCAGATTCCATCAATGTCGCAAGGGGATAATATATCATTGGTTTATCATAAATAGGTAACATTTGCTTAGATATTGCTTTTGTTAAAGGATATAGTCTTGTACCAGATCCTCCTGCTAATATAATACCCTTCATGTTTCACCTCTTTTATATACAAGTTGTCTTATTTCATTTTATTAAAATTAATTCAGAAACGTTACAATATAAAAATTATTCACAATGAATAAATAGCTAATTAATATATTTTAAAGAATTCTCTTCAATAATTTTAACATCTAAAGTAATAGTGGTAAAGAACTTAAATATATTAACTATCTAAAATCAGGTATATATTTTTTTATTGCATCTATAAATATATTAACACAATTATCATAACTATATTTAGTATCAATCAAATTTCTACCTGTAAGAGAAAATTTTTTTCTTAAATCTGGTCCAATAATTAATTGTCTGAGTTTTTGATACCATTCATCTCTAGTTGTTGCCATATAACCATTAATCCCATCTTGAATTAATTCTTTATGAATACCTATATTAGAAACGACAACTGGTACGCCTAACATCATAATCCTTTTTAGACCGAATCCAGCTTTACCATATCTATCAGGTATATTTAGATAAGGTACGATAAATATATCCGACATAGCAATTTTGGGTACAATATGCCTAATATAATCATCATATGGCATAAAAGAAATAAATTCAGCAAAAGGCAAATATTTTTTAACAAAGTCTCGATTATCTGGTTTTCCATAATGCTTCCCTTCATGCCATCCATATAGTTGTAATCTAACTCCATACTCTTTATGAAGATTGATTAATGGATGCTTTATGCTTAATAAATCAGATATATACACATCAGCCAGACTTTGCTGCCAACTAATTATCAATGGATTATTTTTTCTTTTCTCAAATGGTGCATAGATGTAATTTTCAAAATCATGTATAGATGTAATAGTTTCAACGGGTGTCTTAGTGTATTTATGCATTAGCGTCTCATGTTGCTTATTTCCTACTAAAATAAGATCTGCAACATTTAATGTATCAATATGATTCTTATCATTCATTCCCAAAAAATCATCATCTATATATATTAAAGGAACTTTTCCTTTTACATGTTTTACATCTCTATAGCTATGTCCCTTATCAAAAGTTTTTTGAAATATTATAATATCACAACTTATTTTTCTTAGTATTTCTCTTTTCCTATTATATTCTTGTACTATTTCAATATTATAACCTCGTTTTTTTAAAGCATCAGCAAATAATTTTCCTGAAATGGTAGTAGGAGCTAAATTATTATTTGATAAAAAAATTTTTATATTCACTGTACCACATCCGAATTGTTTACTAGATTATTAATTTCTATAAAATATTTTTCACACATTTTCTCTAAAGTAAATCTTTTACTTCTCTCTTTTATTTTCTCTTCATAGTAATCATAATCATCTAATGTTTTTAATATCTGATTGGCCATACTTTTAATATTCATTATTGGAAAATGTTCAAATGATGGTTCACATTCTCCTCGTAGACCAGCATCCCCTAGAAGTTCTGGAGTACTGCCTAAATTAAGACCTACTATTGGCTTGCCCACGTTCATTGCTTCGATGATTAAATTAGAACAAGCATCGTTTGGTCTAGTGTGTAATACTATGTCAGAAGTACGTATATACTCTGGCATTCTCTCTCTTGGAATCGGTGTCCTAAGATTATATCTTGTGATATTATTAAGATTTGCTCTCCTAATTATTTGTTCTACGTATGGATAAGCTTCTCCAAGAACCCAGAATTCTATATCTTTTCGATGAGCTAATTCTTTTGCTATGTTTATAATATTATTAATACTGTATTCTGCCATTAACTCGGGTCCCCAATAAGCTATTGATAATACTATTTTCTTATCTTCTGGCCTGGGAAGTATCTTACCTTTTTCTTTAAATACATTAGTATTCGCTCCATTATAGATTACAACTCCGGGTAATTCTTTTCCATTAAATAATTGACTAGCCATAATTCTAGAAAAATCACTTTGATATATAATTTTGTCAGCTAACTTCATAGAATCTGCTATAAGACCATTTAATCTAATAGTTGTTCTGTTATCTGTTAAAAAATTATAATAAATACCATCCATTCTATATAATATCTTAGTATTTCTTTCCTTCATTCTCTTTAACTCGTCAGGGGTAGAATAAAAAGCCAAAGTTATGAAAACATCAACTTTTTCATCTTTAGAAAAATAGACTTGATGTCCCTTGGACGCACAATAGTTGCTAAAAACTTTGACCCATGTTCTAGTTCCACCTCCACCTTCTGGCTTTACTGGAAATCCTATTTTCATATAACACCTCTTTTTTTATACAAGCTATAATTTATTATATTAAAAATATCTATATAATGTTACTAGACACACTTCTTCATAAAATACACTTAATATAATAAATAACTGCTAATCCAAACAATTATTCTCCTAGCTTGTCACAATTTTATATACTATCGAATAATATAAATTAGGAAATTATATGAAAGGAGTGTTACTATGTTTGGTTATGGTTGTTGTTGTAGAGGATATGGTTATGGTGGCTACGGTTATGGCGGCGGTTATGGCGGTTATGGTTATGGTTATGGCGGATATGGCGGTTGCTGTGGCGGTTGCTGTAGTTGTTGTTGCGGTTGCTGTTGTGGATGTAGAAGAAGATGCTGCTGTGGTTTTGGAAGCTATTATTAATTTATAGTTAAATCGGACATGTTTATGGATAAAAGGGATCTTTCTCTTTTATCCTGTTTTTTAAATTATTATTTTATAGTTTTTAATGCTTTAATTATTTTCCCTAATTTTTTATTTGTAAGATATGGGTACATTGGTAGACTAAAAATTCTACTACTTACCTCTTCAGCTATATGGAAATCACCTATCTTATAGCCGAGATTTTTATATACCCCTTGTAAATGTAAAGGTTTCTGGTAATAAATAGACGTTTTTATCCCTTCATCTTCTAAGGAATGCATAATCCTCTTTCTTTCATCATAATCCTTTGCTAAAACGGAATATTGAGCCCACACTGATGTACAACCTACTGGAATCTCAGGAACTGTAACAATATCTATCAACTCACTAGAATAATCCCTAGCAACTTGATTTCTTAATCTAAGTTCTTCATCAAATACTGATAATTTGGCAAGTAATATGGCCCCTTGAATAGTATCAAGTCTACCATTTATCCCAGTCCTTACATTGTCATATTTATTACTACCTTTCCCATGGACCCTAAGGGATTTAACTTTATCACTTAAATCTGTATCATCGGTAAATACTGCGCCTCCATCTCCATAACAGCCAAGAGGTTTCGCGGGGAAAAAAGAAGTACATCCAGCATCACCGAAACTACCTCCACGTTTTTCTTTATACATGCTACCAAAACTCTGTGCAGCATCTTCTAGTACTTTTATATTATATTTTAAAGCTATCTTTTCTATACTTTGATAATCAGCAGGTAATCCAAATAAATCTACTGGGATAACTGCTTTTGGCGTTAATTTATCTTCATTCAATGTTTGTTTCACAGCTTTGTCAAGTAATTTTGGATCTATATTATATGTTCGTTTATCTATATCAACGAACACAGGTGTTGCACCTAACAAGGTTATTACTTCAGATGTTGATATAAATGTGAAAGGTGTAGTAAAAACTGCATCTCCTGGTCCTATTTCCCATGCCATTAATGTAAGCATTAATGCATCTGTTCCACTTGAACAAGAAATTGCATGTTTTACCCCTACATATTCTGCTAATTTCTCTTCTAATTCATAAACTTCTGGACCCATAATGAATCTACCATGTTTTAGTACATCATCAATCCTCTTATCTATACTAAGTTTTAATTTTTTATACTGTAAAGTTAAATCATTCATCTGTATCATACTATTTCACCTCCATAATTCTATCATTAATTTTTTCATAACATCTTTTACACTTTTTACATATCAGATCGCCTGTCAACCTTTCTCCACATTCACACACCCATCCCATTTGTCTAGCTGGTACTCCAACCATCAAAGCATAGTCAGGTACATCAGAACATACAACAGCTCCTGCGGCTATTAGAGAATGGCAACCTATCTTATTTCCACAAACTATAGTAGCATTAGCGCAAATAGAAGCTCCTTCCTTCACTAACGTCTTACGATAATCATCACCACCTTTTACTGGATATTTACTCCTTGGATATTTTACATTAGTAAAAACAATTGAAGGTCCACAGAAAACATAATCTTCAAGCTCAACACCTTCATAAACAGATACATTATTTTGTATCTTGACATTATTACCAATCATTACATTATTAGCTATATTTACACTTTGTCCAATTACACAATTTTCTCCAATCCTTGCCCCTTTTTGTATATGAGAGAAATACCATATTTTTGTTCCATCACCTATACTAACGTTATCATCAATATACGTACTTTCATGGACATAATAATTATTATTACTCATTTTCTTCTACCTCCTTTTCTATGTTACAACTAACTTTATTAGTAATCTCTTCAAGTATTTCTATAACTTCAAGACCACTCTTTCCATCGGCTATTTTTAATTGTGGATCATCTATAGATTTTATAAAATATTCTAATTCGTTCTTTAATGGTTCTGCTTTATCATATTCTATAACTTCTGTACCTTCATCACATTTTATTGGCTTACCATTTTCCCATTTTATTATCTTATCATAATAATAAATATTTTTATCCATACCTGAATCGCTGAAATACAACATACCTTTATCACCTATTGCAATTATTCTTTGTTCTTTAAAAGGATGCAGCCATGAAACAAATACATGTGCATCAATTTCACTTTCGTATGTAAAATTAGCGATCACTATATCAGGAATATTTTTCTGAAGCAGACAACTTCCTACAGCTTCAATATCTGTTGGTAATTCATCCATTAGATAATTCAAAATAGAAATATCATGAGGTGCCAATGAGAAACAAACATTCTCTCTAGTACGTACAGTTCCAAAATTCAACCTTGTGGTATATAAATATAATATTTTCCCAATTTTACCATTATTAATTAATTGTTTTAGTTTAATTATTGCTGGATGAAATAGTAGAAGATGACCAACCATTAATTGGCAATGATTTTCTTTAGATAAATCTATTAGTACTCTAACTTCTCTCGACGTAAGTGCAATAGGTTTTTCAATAAGTACATTTTTCTTTGCTTCAAGAATTAATTTACCTATTTTAAAATGTGTATCCGCTGGAGTTGCTAATACGTATCCATCGTAATCATCTACAAATGAATCCTCCATTTTTGCATAACCTTCTACTCCATTATATTTACTTAGGAATTGGTTAAGGATTATATTATCGCTTTCCACTATTCCACCAAGATTCCCCATTTCATTCAGTGTTCTTATATGGTTTTTCCCCCAGCGTCCTGCTCCTATAACACATATTCTTTTATTCATAATTTCTCCTACTTCTTATATGTTCAATAAGCTAGTGACTTTTTAATTAAAAGAACTAAATCTTATTTTGTTAGTATAGTTTATGATATCAAATCTGAATAGTTACATTAATCACTAACTCCATCAGACAATTAAGTAACACAACAATAAAACTGATAATACTTTAATAATATAAAAAGTTATAACCATTTACTCATAAATCAAATAAAGGAGATATCTATGATTAGTCTAAGCATAATAATACATCAAGATCAACAAGATCCAAAAAATATATTTGAATTGATTAAACCACTAATCATCAATTATGATACAGAACTTATAATCATTAGTAATACTAGTGATACTTTTGACATTTCTTATGATTATTCAGTTCTTAAATATAATAATGATTACCCTACTTTAAAAGAATATTGTATATATTCATCAACAAATAAAAGAATCATGGTTATTGATAAAGGTTTTATTATAACTCCTGAATTAGTGACATCAATTGAAAATGAATTAAGCAAAGATGATTACAGAAACATAAGCATCAATGTAAAAACTTATCTATCAGAAGATAAAAAGGTTTCATTTACTCGTGAAGAAGTATTAGTATACAATAGAGGTGTACAAGGTTTTAACAATAATCTAGATTTAACCATTGATGATATAAGTTTCATTAACTACAATAATATCGAAAGAACTATTGATCTATTAATAGAGAAACATCATTATCGAGAGCTTTTAGTATGGTATAAAAATTATATATCAAATAAGAATTCAGATACTCACTCTCTTTTTTATACTACATTAGAAAGAAAAAAATACAATATGAATTCTCAAAATATATTAGACCTAGAAAAAGTATTCATTGATTCTCAAATAGAAAATAGTTATATCGATTATATTAGAATTAAGAATATAAAGAAAGATAATGTAAATCAATACTATACCAGTATAAAAAATAATTATAAATCCATTGATTCTGAAAAAGAAATTTATTATAGCTGGTTAATTTATGATTTTATTTCAGATAATATTTTACCCAATTTTATTATTAATCTTGATGATAGCTCCCAAAAAAAATTTCTTGAATATATTTTAGAAAATATTGATGACTGTGAGCAATATCTATACCATATCATAATAAATTATCATAACAAAATTTCTAAGGACGATACTGATGGATTAAAAACCTATTTATCATTAATAGAAAACTACATGAATTTTATGGGTAATAAATCTGAAACTCCTGAAATTAGACATAAACTAATAACTGTGTTTGAGTTATATATACTATATTGTAATATACATGATAACCAGCTTAATGAATCTGATATTAGATTTCTCAACTTATTTAACGAAGCTTCCAATTTAAAAGAAAATAACTTGATAGAAAAATCTATTAATGTCTTAATGGACGCATCTAAAGAGTTCCCTGAAAAAGCTAAGATACTCTATTATTATATTCAAAAATTGAGATATGAATATGATGTTTATCCATATATCCTTAGTATATGTATGATAGTAAAAAACGAAGAAAAAAATATTGATAGATGTCTTAAAAGTTTAAAGCCTCTTGTTGATTCTTCTCTAGCAGAAATCATAATAGTTGATACTGGTTCAGATGATAACACTGTTGAAATCGCTAAAAATTACACAAAAAATATATTTTATTACAATTGGACAGGAAATTTTTCAGATGCTAGAAATTATTGCAACCTTTTCGCTAGTGGTAGATACATCTTTACAATGGATGCTGATGAAGAGTTAATGGAAGATGAAATCGAAAAAATAATTAATGAGTTTACCGCCACTGATTATCTAGCTTATAATACCTTCACAATGACTATAATAAGTTACACAGATATCCAGTTAACAAAATTTTCTGGCTTGACACAATCACGTATATTTGGAAATAATACAAAATTTTACTACTCAAGTGCTATTCACAATCAAGCTATGATAAATAATCCTATTAAAAATCTAGATATATCCATTACTCACTACGGATATATAATGACTGAAGATATTAAAGAGAAAAAATTTCAAAGAACTTCTACTTTACTAAAAAAAGAATTAGAAAAAGACCCTCGTAACGCATATTATAGATATCAATTGAGCACTAGTTATGGCATGTATGGTGATGTCAATAATGCAATTCGACAAGTTGATATATTCATGAATATTATTAATGAAAACAAAATAATTAATGATATTACTATAATGTATCTTAACAATGCTGCAGCTATTTATTGTAATGGCTATAAATTCGATAAAGCTGATAAAGTAATAAATACTGCTCTTAGCTACAAACCTGATTTTATAGATTTTATATATTATAAAGCTTATATACTTTTCAATACTGAAAAATATGTGGAAGCCCTACCCTATATTGAAAAATATCTTATCATGGTTAAAGATTTTTTTAAATCTGCTATAGCCAAAGACGGCAGATATGCATTTTATACATTAGGATACAAAAGCAAAGCAGTTAGATTCTATATTGTCATGAACTATAGATTAAAACAATATATAAATTGCATCCATAAAGTATATGAAATTGATGATGATTTGACCTTAAAAAATTGTTTGTATGAAATTGTAAATTCCTATTTTTATACCAATAGATATAAAGAACTCATAGAATTTTATAGAAATAAAATAATATCAAGTAAAATAGATGGTATTGAGAATGTTTTTATATTCTTCATAATCAAAAGAATTATTCAATTAACCGATATTCAGATCAATAAATTTTATTCTTCTTTCAATCTAGAAACTGATATTGATTTTATAGATAAAGTGAAAAATCAATCAAAGGAGAGTATATATAATGCTAATAATAATTACCTTGATTTAATCCAACAATATGATGTTGATGGAATGGATCTTGATGGAGCGAATGAAATATTATTATCTGTTGTCCCAATATTTAATAGAAATGAATTTGATTATTCAAATATTGTAGAGATATGTAGAATTAAACGAGCAGCTCAAGTTATATTACATCGCACTAACGAATTAATAAATAATGATATAATAACAAATGAACAAATTATCAATATATTTAGTAAATATATTAAGATTTGTATAAAGATTATTAGGCTTAATAAAAGTGATATACTTGAAAAAAGAGAAAGCTCATTTGTGACAAAGATTGTTAATGCATTTAATGAAAACATAGAAAATATTAATTATGGTTTAAAACTAGCTGAAAAGGCCATAATTGAATATCCAGAAATGAATGATATCATAGAATTAGTTATTAAACCTATAAATAATGCTAAGTATAATTATCATAATACAAATATGGAACACAATAATATTCAGTTGGATTATGCTTCTATCAAAAATAATATTGAACTAAAATTAACTAATAATAATTCAGTTGATATATCAAAAACACGAATCAATAATAACAATATAAGAGTATTTATGGGTACAACAGATCCAACTGTAAAAACGATAAATTTACGAAATATATTAAATAAACATGGAATTGATACTAAACTTCTAAACTATATCCCAAATTATAATTTTAATAATCCTGATTATATCTTAGATATATATAAGTTTACATCTGATGAGAAATTATTGAATAGTATAATAGATATTACAGCCAAAATGATACCCATGTTTGATGTTTTCCATTTTAATTACCTTAGTTCATTAACATTAAATAATTTAGACCTATGTATTTTGAAAGAATATGATAAAAAACTTTTTATGCATCTATGGGATAAAGAAGTCCGTATTACATCTCAAGCGATAAAATATAATCCTTATATCAGACTAGATAGTGTACATGATGATAATATTAAAAGATCTTTATATACTATTTCCAAATATATACCTAACTGTATCATTAGTAATTGGGAGCTTAATAACTATGTAAAAAATTTTTTTGATACTATCAATTATATCAGTCCAATGCTAGATATTACTAAATATATAAACAATCCTTCCCATGATTATAATAAAAAGCAAAATCAAAAATTCACAATTGCTTGTACTCCATCTGTCACTAAATCTAATGGAATAAAATATGTTCTAAAAGCGATAAATGAATTAAAAATCCACTATGATATTGTTCTTCTACAAATGCAAGAATTATCCTGGGAAAACAAATTATTGGTTTATAAACAATCAGATTTAGTTATTGATGAAATAACTACAGGTAATTATACTTATCATGCTATAGAGGCTATGGCATTAGAAAAGCCAGTAATTTGCTGGATTAACGATTTTATGATGGATATATATCCAAGTGAACTTCCTATAATAAATTCTCGACCAGAAAATATTAAAGATGTAATAGCTTATATAATAGATAACAAAGAAATGTTAAAATCTATTGAAAAAAAAGGAAAAGAGTATATTATAAAACATCATAATTCAGCTACAGAAATTAAAAAATTAATAAAATTATATAAAAATTAACCTATACTAGTTATCTAAAATTTTATAAGGCAAATAAGTGATATAATGTAACTATTAGATTCAAGTTTTTATTAGACATGACCTTGCTTTATTTATTAATAGTCAAACGCTGCCGCAATTACTGAAGCTATGATTGAAATTGTAGCTGATGTAGTTGCATATATTGAAACTGAGTTTAGTGGGTCAATACTTCGACTATAAATATTATTTGTGATATCTGTTGTATTAGCACCATTTATTACAACTCGTGTTTTACTTGGAACTATTTCTCCTCTTATATCAACAGTTCCTGATAGTCCGTTTAGATTTAAGGCATCCCATATTTCGAATACTCCTGATGCTCCACTTAATAATATAGACCTTTCAGTATAACCATATTGTACACTCTTATTACTTCCGCTTAAAACTGCATTACCTACACCACAACAAGAGTTTAAATTGTTACATGCCATACATTTTCACCTTTTTTCTTTAATATAAAAATATTTTCTTATATCACTTATCCTATTATAAAATGCTTTATCTGTTGTGATTTTTGGTATAGAAATCTATACCATTTCGCTATGAAAATATTAGTTATAAGCATAGAGATATTCAAGTTAAGTAATATATATATTAATAGAATTTGGCTTATAATTGCTTAGTTATGATTTTTTATATTATTAATAGTCAAATGCTGTTGCGATTACTGAAGCTATAATTGAAGTTGTAGCTGACGTAGTTGCATATATTGAAACTGAATTAAGTGGATCTATACTTCTACTAAAAATATTATTAGTTATAGCTGTGGTATTAATACCATTTATTATAACATTTGTTGTAGCTGGAATTAAATCCCCTCTTATATCAACTGTTCCTGTTAATCCATTTAAATTTAATGCATCCCATATTTCAAATACTCCAGATGCCCCAGCTAATTCTATAGTTCTTTCAGTATAACCATATTGTACACTTTTGTTGCTTCCACTTAAAACTGCACTACCTACTCCACAGCAAGAATTCAAATTATTACATCCCATATTATTTCACCCCCCTTTAATAAAAATAAGTTGAATATTATCACTTAACCTATTAGAGAATTACATAAATGCTGAACAAATACTTGAGATAGGTAACCATATATTATCATTACAAGCAGACTCTCTATATCCTATATGTTTTCTAGAACTGCGTAAATCTGATATATAGTGAATTCCTATATTATAACATATTTTACAATTATTATTATTAGGGAGATTACAATTACGCTTAACTATCAATTTATGGACATTCTGTACAGTAACAATAGTTTGCTGATGTGGTAAAATTTTAACTGCAGTATGCCTTTTACCTTTTACAATTAATTTTATTATATAATCTGATTTATTTTCTATATTTACTGTAATTGCAGCATCAATGTCAATAGATTGCCAAAGAACATTATAACAACTGTTATTTAGATAAATACTTCCACATATTACATCAGTTAATATACAATCTGAATCATGAGTACAATCCCTATTTTCCTGACAATGATATTTTCTACATCTTGCTTTTACATACATTGCAGTTTCCTCACACATTTAACTAACCTCCATATTGAATATCTCATAATATAATATGATGTAAGTAGTCATCTTGTCCCATTTTTTATACATTTTTTTATTTTGCTATAATATAATTTAAAATCATTTTTCGCATACTGCAATCATTATTTTAGTTACACATGAAATCCCCTTCACAATTTTGTAATCAACTTGTGAATAGTAATTTATGTGAGTAAAATATTTTTTTAGTAAAGTGTCAAATTCATATAAATTATATTCCTTGATATGAAATGGATTATTGATATTTTTTCTATTAACAGCATTAGGTGTAGATATAATTAATCTTCCTTTGTCTTTTAATACTCTAGATGCTTCTTTTAGATACTGCTCAACAATTTCCTCTTTGAGATGCTCCATTGTCTCAAAAGATACATATGCATCAAATTTATTATCATCATATGGTAAATCAGTCACATCCCCTTTAGTCCAATTAACGTTCGTAATTGGATAAGCCACTTCTCCAAATGTAATATTTTCTTCAGCTATATCAAGGGCTTCTACTGTATTACATAATTCTGAGAAATAAGCTGCACCATAACCAAATCCACATGCTGCTTCTAATATGTCATCATTAATAGTAATAAATTTTTTTGCTAACCTATAGCGTAGAATAATGTTTAAATATCCTGAGAGAGGCATAAATCCAGTACCAGGTATAGCTCTTTCCCACATATATATCAATTTATTACATTCTATATCTTTTTTTAAATCACTATCTAATACAAAATTTACTATATTTGAATTATTGTTATCAAATATAGTAGAATTGATTAATTGGTTTGTTAAAAAATCTATGTTATTAAATCCATTTGAGTTTTTGATATATTTGGGATATAGTATTTTCCTATTTATTTCATCCACTATTATTCCGATTAAAGTTAACTTCATTTCCTCATTATTCTCTATTATATATTCAATCAAATAGTAGTTTTCTGCTACTTTTTCTTTTTTACCAGCCAATATTTTTACAGTTGAAAAGTCATAGTTATCAATTATATCTTGAAGAGGCGATGAAAACTCATTAAGATTATCAATTACATCTTGTAAGCATTTAATATTAATCACTTCATCTTCTTTTTCTATAATCATAAAATCAGAATAGGATTGTTCAGGATATTTTTGATTAATAATTTTTTTAATCGAATATCCTTTATACTTTGTTAGATAATCAAATATATTTCTATATTTCAGATGATTTGCCAATTGGATTTCAGGTTTTTTAAGCATAGTGTAAAAAATTATATACGGACAATCAATCTTGAAAGCATCATCAAGTGTTTTAATAAAATGTTGTTCATCAGTAATATGATAAAGCACATCCAAACATACAACCATATCCGGCTTAACTTTGATATCTAATTTATCTATCATTCCTGGTTCATATAAATAGAACTCTTTATCACCATCCTTAACAAATATTTCTTTACATTTATCCACAGATACTTTTGACACATCTAAACCAACATATTTTTTATATTCAATTTTCTTAAGTTGATTACCATCCCCACATCCAAATTCAATCACAGACCCTATATCATTATTTTTAATGAAATGATTCACCATCTCGCCTTTAAAATCAGCTAAATCCCCATATGAACCTAAACCAGATGTACCTTTATTTAAATATCTTTTATCCCAATAATCTATATAGTTAAACTTGTCTTTTTTAGTATTAGTATCAACAACAGAATCAATTGTATTATTTATTTTTTTTATTTGACTACTTAATAAATAATTATCTTCTATAAAATTTCTATATTCCATGGAATTATATTCTTGTTGATTTATCATATCGTATGCTTCATTAATTGTATTCCATATATACTTATCTCTATATACGTCAAATGCACCTACAAAATCATGTATAATAGGTTTTATACCTTTAGCCATTGCTTGCATAACACTGATATTCTGTGATTCTAGAACACTTGTACAAATAATATAATCCTTATCTTCCATCCATTCATTCAGATTATCTTTCCATCCCTCATATAAAACGTTTTCAGACAAGCCCATCTCTTGGATCATTTGATTAAAGTATAATAAATATCGCTCATCTTGAAATAATCCGGCTATATATAGTTTATATCTATTATCTATATCATAAATAGCTTTAAAGGTATGCAGCAAAAGCATAGGACCCTTCTTGTAATTTATATAACCTACATAAGCAATATTATAGCCTTGTTTTCTTTCTCTGAATGTATACTTATCTATGTCTATACCATTAGGTATAGCATCAATTTTTTGATTATCTAATTTATATTTTACAGCTACATAATCTTTTATGTGTTTTGCAACAACTATAAGTTTGTCTACATTTATCCAATTAACTAAAGATGGATAGTTAGTGAATGCTTCATAACTATGCAATCTACAAACTACGTATTTTTTTGATGCAATATCAAGTTTACTTCCATAAATAAGTAACTCATCGCACCATTCAAACCAACAAATATCTGCCCATGCCATTCCCTCGTCAATTTGTGTATATTGAGTTATTATCATTTTTCTTATCTCATAGTTCTTTGATAAATTAAAAATTATTTCATCCAAAAAATTATCTAAACCTTGTTTAACAAAGAATACTAATTTTAATTTGTTACTAACTTTTGGTTCCATATCAGTCATACCATAACTCCTTTATAGCTTCTATTAAAATGTATTAAAGTGTTAGTTCATAGTATGTTTAGGAGTATATTATTGTTAATATTATGTGGAAACTAAAAAAGTCTACCATATAGGTAGACTTAAAACATAATTAATAATAGAAGTAAAATTACTGTAAGTATCGCCCAAAATCCGTATTCTTTCTTGTCATCATTAAGCCATCCGCTAGTATTTTTATAACATGTCTTCTTCATACACGTTTCCCCCAATACTAATATGTCTTATATATATATATTATCAGATAATTCAACAAAAATCAACTAATATACAAATGTATACTGTATACTCTTAATGAACTGTTTTTATCTACAGTTATTTTCTTATTTGTTATAAATATAGACATCTGATAAGTTGTTAGCTTGTAATCAAAGTTACTGAAAGATATTTACATATGTCAAATACATTGTTTTTAACTGCTGGAAAGGATAATTTTATAGACTAGATAAAGTGTTTTTCAAGAGATTTTACGATACTTTCTCCACCCGTTTTTAGTAGTCAGAAGTGGGTTATACAATTATAGTATAACTCCCCCTTTAAATTCGCCTAAAACCCTTATTTAATCAAATAAAAACCCTCGGCAAGCACTAAACTGCAAACCCAGAGTTTCTTTGACGTGCGCAAGAAGATTCGAACTCCCGGCCTTCTGATCCGTAGTCAGACGCTCTATCCAGCTGAGCTATGCGCACAAAAAACATTATTAAGATATAAAAAGCACCTAGGGTGCTATAAGTTAATGCCGGAGACCGGAATCGAACCGGTACGATCTTTAAGGACCGCAGGATTTTAAGTCCTGTGCGTCTGCCAGTTCCGCCACTCCGGCATTTAATGGGCGCAACAGGGCTCGAACCTGTGACCCCCTGCTTGTAAGGCAGGTGCTCTCCCAGCTGAGCTATGCGCCCTTCTTAAATTAGTTATGTTTGGTCTGGGTGACAAGATTTGAACTTGCGACCTCTAGAACCCCATTCTAGCGCTCTACCAAACTGAGCCACACCCAGACAACGGAGTGTAACTAACTGTCACTAAACGACCCAGAAGGGACTCGAACCCTCGACCTCCGGCGTGACAGGCCGGCGTTCTAAACCAACTGAACCACTGGGCCTAATTAGTAAATTAATAAATTATAAATGGACCTTCAGGGACTCGAACCCCGGACCAACCGGTTATGAGCCGGTTGCTCTGACCAACTGAGCTAAAGGTCCATATAAAGCCGACGATCGGACTTGAACCGATAACCTGCTGATTACAAGTCAGCTGCTCTGCCAATTGAGCCACGTCGGCATATTAATATAAATAATATGCATTAAATATTTAACATATAATGACTCGTAGGGGAATCGAACCCCTGTTACCGCCGTGAAAGGGCGGTGTCTTAACCGCTTGACCAACGAGCCTTATTATTTAACTCCCCGAGTGGGACTCGAACCTACAACCCTTCGGTTAACAGCCGAATGCTCTACCATTGAGCTATCGAGGATTACTTTTATAAACATTCAAAACAACACATTGCACAACAAATTATCCTTTAATCAACCTCTGCATTTGCTACATAACTTATATATCTTAACTCTTAGCTTAACTACTTAAGCTTGGTCAAGCCCTCGACCTATTAGTATCGGTCAGCTGAACATGTTACCATGCTTACACCTCCGACCTATC
>NZ_BTPT01000054.1:0-19952 GCF_054408565.1 Vallitalea sediminicola | reverse complement strand
TGCAGGTGATGAAAATGTAGTAACTTATACTCCGTTTGAAGCTCAACAAGCTATAGATTATTTAGCACCAGGTCAAAGTAAGCAAATAACTGTTGATAGAATCACTAAAAGTGATACTTTATCATTATCACTAACACAATTAAATAAAGTATTAGATAATAGAAAGCTTAAAATAAAGATGGTTGAGGTTCTAGCTGATATCCCAGGAAAAACTACGTTTACCTCTAATATCTTTAGTTATTATCAGGATGATATCAAAGGAAGAACTGCTGATATAGAAATCAGACGTACTAAAGACAATGGGGATACTTATACGGCTAAGACATATCAAGTAATTGCAAAGCATAGTAGTTATAATCCACATATGACATTAAAACGTGCATTACAGCTTACTATGGATGCAGAGATAAGGTCAGAAGGAAATCTATATCTTGAAAATCAGAATATTAATGATTGGAATATATCATACAATGATGAACTAAAAACACGAATTAGCAGTTTAGATTATAACGAAAAAAAATACTACGACGTAGAGATTAACCATAATGACCACATTATACTCTATGAACCTATTGAGAGAGAAACTCCTGAAATAAAATGGTTCGCATATTCTGATGATTATAAAAATGTTGGTGTTAATGTAGCAAGAGGTAATGATAAAATTTCTAATGTAGCTGTTACTGTAAGTATCAATGATACTGAACAGACGGTTACTCTTAATTATAATCCAAATATTAACTTATATGTTAATGAAACAGCTTTTTCAAGTATCGCAGATGCATCTTATAGAAGTAAAATCACAGTAACAACTAAATCGGGAAATATAATAGAAAAATTTATTACTCCAGAAAAAGATGGTTTTGGATATGTCCCTTTATCAAATCCTGTATTATTAATGGGAAAGCAAGAAACTAAGAATTTATCAAATGGTAATAGTGATATTGATTTAAGTAACTATCCTAATGCTAGAGCTATTGCTGTACAGGTAACTTCTAATAGATGGAGTGCACCAAAGGATTCTGTTACTTTAGGAAATGTTACTGCCGAATTAGGCACAGCAGATATACATATCCCTTCATGGAAGCTAAAACTTACAGATAATACTGGTAATATACATATCTTAGAAGGAACTGGAGAATTATATGAACTTAAGGATGTTTCCAAAAAAAACATACCTAATGATAGTATTAGTAAAGTAGAGATTATTGGAGACAGAGGATTTGTAGTACAGCTATATGAGCATGGTGATTTCAATTTTACGGAACATAATGATAATAATGCTTGGACATTTGATAATATTAATGGAAATAGAGAATATAATCTAAAAGATTATAATGCTGAGGATAAAGTAACTTCGTTAAGAGTGGCTTATGTAGGTTCTAATGAACAAAATGCAATTTACCATCTATGGTTACGAGATTCTAGCAATGGCAAAGTAGTATATAAACGTGGTAATGAAAATCTTGCAGCGGATATTTCACAATTAGGTGTGGGTAATGATTATCTGGGAGATTATTCATTTATTGCGTATTCTACAATAAAATTCCACGCATATGAACATGGTCAGCAGCAAGGAGATGTATGGCCAGCAGGTGAGAGCATTAGTATAAATGACATTCCATCAATACCTGGACGTGAGCAAATATACGATATGATAAAAAATGATTATTATCCTGCTACCAGTCATGCAAGACAACATGGTGATGGTATAAGTTCTATTAGTATTACTGGTTTTAATGATTACAATAAAGATATTACATATTTAAAGGGAGCTAAAAATTCTCCTGTCATATCAAAAACACTAATAGTTCCAGTGATGGGCTCTAATCTTAGAACAAGTTGGGATATACAAAACGGTGTTAGAAATTTAGATTACCAAGAAACGGATGCATGGATTGACGTAGAACTATTAGGTTACTTTACCGATCAGCAGAATGAAGGATATAAATATAATACTACAACTAAAACATATGGTAGTACCTCTAGAACAAATACGGTTATTAATGGTATTTCTGATACTAATAGAAAGTTTTTTACAGGTATTAACGACGCAAAAGGTTATATAGTCAATGTAATAAATGATAAAATTAGTTCTGATAAAGTAAGTATTACTATAAATGAGGTTACAACTAATTTGGGAGCTTCAGATTCTAGATTAACAGAAAAAGATTGGCATAATACTAATAGAGATTCTGATTGGAGTGTTTCAAATGATTTAGCTGATGATTATAGAGTATCTTTTACTAATTCTATGAGAAAAGATAATCTACTATTTATTCCAGCTAATCCATCTAGTCCTGCTTACTTGGATATTTCTACAGTCATTTCAGATTATAAGACTACTAGTTCATCAACTCCAAGAATATTTATTGAGGTTTTAGGGTATTTTTCTGAAGATGCGGACCTTGTATTTGTTCCAGATCATAAGGAGGCTCCTGAAGATGTGACTGATAAAAATCAGCTATTTGCAATTGCTGAAAATATAAATGAAGGTCATTTTCCAAAAGTATTTCTTAGTAACTTAGTAATTCCTTATAATGAAATTTTCGATATTAATCGTTTGCAAAATGGTATATTTGTATCAATTAATAATTCTTCACAATTGTTCTATACTTTTGCTGATCATTATATAGGAGATAGACCAATAAAAGGGCTATATTATTCAGATAACAGACCTCTTAGAGATTATGATATAAAACAGTCATGGGATGATACATCATTAGTATATATGGAAAATAATTCAGATGTGTACAGTGCATCTATTAGTACTGACCACTGGCCAAGAAAATTTGATTTATTAGGATATTTTCATTAGATTATATAGTCAAATGGGCTGTTGGATAATATTAAATCCGACAGCCCATTCTAATGTTTAAAGCCTAGTATTAATAGATATCTTTATTAATATGAATTCAAATGACCGTAGCTAAATAAATCAATATGCATATAATGATTATGAAAGATACCATTCGGAGGTATAGAATTGTACACGATAAGTTTATGCATGATAGTTAAGAATGAAGAGGATGTATTAGGTAACTGTCTCTCATCAGTTGAGAATCTAGTAGATGAAATAATTATAGTTGATACTGGTTCTACAGATAAGACAAAAGAAGTTGCAAAAAAATATAAAGCAAAAATATATGATTTTAAATGGATAAATGATTTTGCTACAGCAAGAAATTACAGTTTTTCAAAAGCAACATGTGATTATATTTTGTGGTTAGATGCAGATGATGTTTTATTAGAAGAAGATATACTAAAATTTGAAAAAATGAAGAAAAATATAAATAAGAAAATAGATGCCTATTCAATGTTCTATAATTATGCATTTGATGATATAGGCAATGTGATTTTAAGATTTAGAAGGAATAGATTAGTTAGAAGAAAAAGAAAATACAAGTGGCATGGATTTGTTCATGAGTATATTGATGTAAAAGGTAAAGTATCTAGTACAGATATTTGTATAACTCACAAGAGAGTTCATAATGCTGGAACAAGAAATATCAATATATATAAACAGAAAATAGAAGAGGGATATAAATTAAATTATAGAGAGAAATATTATTATGGTAAAGAACTATTTGATAATAAAATGTATGAAGAAGGTATTAAAGTTTTTAATGAGTATTTAGATGATAATAATGGCTGGAAAGAAGATAATATTGTAGCTTGTGGTAAAATAGCTGATTATTATTTCGGCGTAAAAAAATATAATGAGGGTAGAAAATATTGTTTTAAGACTTTTGAATATGATTTGCCACGTGGAGAAGCTTGCTGTAGATTGGGTTTATCCTACTTGGATCAAAACGAGATATCTAAAGCTGTTTTTTGGTATGAACTTGCTACTAAACTAGAACAACCATCAAATGATTGGGGATTTATCAATGAAGGTACTTATACATGGTTACCACATTTACAGTTATGTGTTTGCTATTACAAATTAGGAGAAAATGAGAAATCATATGAACATAATAAAATAGCTGCTAGATATAACAGTAATAATGAAAGCATAAAATATAATGAAAAGTTCTTTAAAGAACTAGGATATAAATAATTTTAGGAGATATTTATGATAAATGAAATATTAAAAGAGAATGTTGATGATCGTATAAAAAATATGGAAGATACTACTAAAAAATCATTAGTAAGAAAAAAGATAGTTGAAAAATCTTATCACATAGTATATGTAGTGAGTAATACTACAATATGTGGAGCTGCGAAGATTATTTTTGAACATGCAAATAGATTGATGAAAAAAGGTAATAAAGTAACAATAGTAGCCTATTTTCCCAAACCATTATGGTTCAATATTGAGTGTGACTATATTCAAGTACCATTCACTACTAAATTATCTATGTATATACCATATTGTGATTTGATAATAGCAACATATTATACTCATATTGGAGATTGCGTTAAAACCCAATTAGCCCCTGTAATATATTTTGAGCAAGGGGATTATCATCTTTTTCATTTTAATAGGCTGATTGAAAAATATCAAGAATTCATTAAGATACAGTTTTCTTTAGCCAATGGCATAATAACAGTTTCGGATGAAGCAGCTAAGCTGATTAAAAATAATTTTAATCAAGATTCTCATATAATCTATAATGCTATAGATAATAATATATTCCAAAAAAAGACCACAGAACAGACTGATAAAAATGAACAAACAGAAAAATATATATTGATAATGGGATCAGATAAACTTAAATTCAAAGGAATAGAGGATATAGTAACTGCTTGTAGGATTGTAAAAAAAACTATACCAGATATAAAAGTATATTGGATAACTCCAGTGATTCCAGTGACATATAATAAAGATATTATAACAAAAGTTTTCATATCACCCAGTCAAAAACAAATTGCAAGATTATATCAAAATGCAGATATGTTCATTAGCGGTTCTCACTATGAATCATTTTCATTACCAGTATTAGAAGCAATGGCTTGTGGATGTCCAGTAATAACCACGGATAGTATAGGTGTTAGAGATTATGTAGTTAATAATAATAATGCTTTAGTTACAACAGTGAAGGACTCATATGCAATGGCGCAAAAAATTATAGAATTAACAAATAATGATTCACTGAAAAAGATATTAATAGAAAATGGACTAAAGACTGCAAAAAAATTCAACTGGAACATAATTACCAATGAATTAAATGATCAGTATAATTCTATTAACATGTATGAAGTTGAAAATATAAATAGTATAGAAAATTGGATTATAAAAGTAAAAGAAAAAAATTTTGTTAGTAAAGATGAATACTTAAAGTTTACCCAAATATTAAAAACTACTAAAAAAGATAAAATATATGTACCTTTTGAATATGAGGTAACTAGTGAATTTAAAGTAGCTAGATGGGAATTAGCCGCATATAAGAACAGTAATAGTACTGAAAGGGAATATTGTTATACTAAGGTAAATAGTGAGATTGAATTAATAGAAGATAAAGATATTAGAATATTATATAGTACATTACATACAGGAAAATATAATAAAGTTATTAAATACCTTAGAAATAAATTACAGGAAAAAGATAATCAGATATATAGTAAATGGCTAATATACTGTTTATTAAAAATAGATGAATGTGACGAAGCAATGAAATTAATAAATAATGAATTAAATAGAAAAGAAAAATATTCGGATATATATTTTTTGTATTTATTAGTTTTATGTAAACAAAAAAACAGAAAAAAAACAGGAGGAATTATTAACCATATAAATATATTAGGTGATGGGGTAGTGTATGAAGAGTTTATTGTAGATATAATGTCTAAGGCTGAAGAGATAAGAAATTATATAAAAAATGATAGTAATATTAAGGAGGGTAATAGATCAAAAATGGAAGAAATGTACGATTATGCTATGAGGTTATTTAATAATAGATTGTATGACGAAGCAATAAACAGTTTTATAGAATTTACTAAAGAATATGACGAAAACAAGGAAAAGATAATTGAAGCATATAGGAAAATATATTTATGTTACTATTATAAACAGATGTATGATGAAAGCAGGATGTACTGTTATTTAACATTTAAATATACATTACCTAGAGCTGAAGAATGCTGTTTCATTGGGATTACATACTTAAAAGAAAAGAATTACAAAGAGGCCATATTCTGGTATGAATTAGCAACTAATCTAGAAGCACCTAGAAATAATGAGTTTACGATAGATAAGGATTCATGGACTTGGAAACCATATGTACAATTATGTGTATGTTATTATCAACAAGGTAATGTAAAAAAAGCTTTTAAATATAATGAGATAGCTAAAAGCTTCAACCCTTATGAAAAAAGCATATTACAAAACGTAGAGTTTTTTAAGAAACTAGGATATATGCCTAATGAGATATTATAAAGCAATTATAAGTAAGGGGAGCTAGATTTGAATAGTGAAAAATTTAAATTACCCAATGAGAAAATATTAGTTACAGGTTGTGCAGGTTTTATAGGATTTCATTTGGCTAAATACCTATTAAGGAAAAACATACAAGTAATTGGTATTGATAATATCAATAATTATTATGATATCAATTTAAAATGGTCAAGACTTGATATACTAGAAAAATATAATAATTTTAAGTTTTATAAAGTATCATTAGAGGATAATAAAGAAATAGATAATATTTTTATAGACAATAATATTCAATATGTGGTCAATTTGGCGGCTCAAGCAGGTGTTAGATATAGTCTCGAAAATCCAAAAGCATATATAGATTCTAACATCGTAGGATTTTTAAGTATATTAGAAGCGTGTAAAAATCATGATATCAGACACTTGATATATGCTTCATCTAGTTCTGTATATGGAGGGAATAAACAAATCCCTTTTTCAACTAATCATAATGTAGATCATCCAGTAAGCCTCTATGCAGCTACAAAAAAAGCTAATGAATTAATGGCACATACTTATAGTTATCTATATAATTTACCTACAACTGGATTAAGATTTTTTACGGTATATGGACCATGGGGAAGACCTGACATGGCTTTGTTTTTATTTACAGATGATATTCTTAATGAAAAGCCAATAAATGTTTTTAATTATGGGAAAATGGTAAGAGATTTTACTTATGTAGATGATATTGTAGAAGGCATTGTAAGGTTAATAGAGTATATTCCAAAAGCAGATGATTGTTGGAATGACATAACTAGTGAGTGTAGTAGAAGTTTCGCTCCATATAAAATATATAATATTGGAAATAACAATCCAATAGAATTAGAGTATTTTATATCAGTATTAGAAAATAAATTAGGCAAGAGTGCAATTAAAAATTATCTTCCAATGCAACCAGGAGATGTACCTAAAACATATGCAGACATTAGTGATTTAGAACAAGATATAAAATTTAAACCTATTACTGATATAGAAGAGGGTATAACCAATTTTGTAAACTGGTACAGGGACTATTATAAAAAATGACTAAATAGGGTAATAGGGCTGCTATAGGCAGTCCGTAATTTCACCTACCCTAAATGGATTCTATAGTACTGATTAATGAATAAGTTTATTATAAGATACCTTCTTTTCGTAACGTGTCAATAATTTTTTTAGCCCTATCTTTATAAGTATGTTCTTTAACAGATTTATTTCCGTTGTCTTTTATTTTCTCTCTAAGTTCTGGATGCCTTGAATAGAATTCGACATATTCTAATGTTTCTTTTTCGCAAGAAGATACTATCAAATCTTTATTAGGAGTAAATAGTTCACATAATCTACTGTTATGAGATGTGATTAAAAATCCTCTAGAACCTAGAATCTCATAGGTTCGCATTGTTATTGATTCATCAGGATAATTTTGGAGGCCTATTATAATATTAGAGCATCTGTAAACATTATTAGCTTGTAGATAATTTAGGTAACCATGGATATTGTTGGTATTTATTGTTGTACCCAGATAAGGTTCCATTTTATCCCAATATTTCCCCCAAAAATCAACTGGAATATCATTGTTGAGAAGAGGTTTTATAAGTATATTTAGGGAGTGGTGTCTATAATGATTTTCATCCCAAGAGAGAACATTTGGATAAGCATTAGCGACAACAGCTATATTTTTTTTGCACCATTCTTCGCATTTAACAGGTTGATGAATACTTGGTTGATATGCAAAAGGTAAATGAGTAGCACCAATTCCAAGAGATTCATATATAGGAATACAAGAAGGTGAAATGGTAAATATATATTTGGGGTTAGTTTTTTTAATTAAAGGAATTGAGAATTCATTAATGAATGTAGGATCTTCAGTAGCCCAATATACAAGAGGAATTTTATATCTATCACAAGTTACTCCTATAAGTTTTAGATTGGAGTCAGTGTGTTCTTTCGTCCATCCCATAAGAATAATTAAATCAGGTTGGAATTTATTAATAAGTCTATATACTTTTTCTTCATTTATCGGTCCAGAAACTAAAATTTTATGACCTGCGTCACGAAATCCAAGTGGAAGGCCAAAAACAAATCGGTCATCTTTTTCAAAAAATAATACTTTCATATAAACTCCTTATTTTACAGTTATATAATAACAGTATTACAGTTTTTGATGAAATAGAACAAGATACATTTAATATTTAAAATGTGAATCTATAAAATAGGTAAGTTTTATATGAATTATTATAAAATAAAACTTACCCATTAATATATTAACGTATTTTCTTAAGTTATCCTATGTTATCTTTAATGCGTACCCGATATGTCTAGGTCGGCTCGTGATGATTTGGATGCTGAATATGCATTAATCACCGAATAAGGTATATCTGACGATGGTATTGGGTACTCGCGATAATTACTTGTTCCTGCTTTTCCTATCTTTATTGTATTGTTTGTATGCTCATATTGTAATGTATAGACATTACCCACTGATTTTATATCTGCTGCCATGAGGATTAAACCATTTTTAGACTGCAACTTTTTGATATTATCATTCTTTAACATCTCACCATGTTTTACTACTACTGCAGATGATGGTAATCCAAGTGTAAAATGCCATCGTTGAGCTTGTAGTCCATAAAATAATGATGATACCGTTCTTCCTGGATTTTTATCCATTCCTTTTGTTTGATCAGTTCCAATGAATGTTCTGTTTCTGCCTTTTAGAAAAAGGATTTGTCCATTTCCTAATTGATTGCTAATTGCTGATGGAGTTATTAGAGGTTTTGTATTACCACTACTATCTGTATAGCCATATTTAGCAGCTACCCGTTTTGTTAACTCTACTTCCGCTTGTGAATAATTTCTTCTGATTTTTTCTTCGTCCCAATTATAAACATACTTATAGGGATATAGCATACTTGTATCTGCTCCTGATCTAGCTGCATCAAATATATTAAAGGGTTTGTACGCGCCACTTACATTAATATAGATATCAAGAGGTGTAATATAATCTGGGTCAGAGGGATTCTTTGTCGTATCCAAATAGTAATAGTATGGCATTATCTGAACATCTGTATAATAGTTGCCTATTGTTTGTACATCTGCTAATAATTTATAACCTATTGTGATTGGTTTATCTTTTAACAAATCTATATTATTATCGCTAGGTGAAAGAGGGAAGTAGATAAGTGACCAACTTGCATTGGGCTTATTGTGCTGTCTCCATAAGTACTCATTAGGTTTATTAAGATGTTCAAGTAACCCATAAGTATTAAGAAAATGATTACTATCATCTGCTTTATCGCCTCTTATATCCATATAACTTCCTACTATATTATTTTGTTTCCTTATATCTACTTTTTTAATTACTTGATTAACATACCAATCAGCATCTGTATACCAACTAGATAGTGGTTCTTTGAATAGGTTAGAATATCTGAAGTCTTGTGTATCTTCTATGACAAGATTGCCGATTCTTCCTACAACGTCAATATTATATTTTCTAAGTGCACTGTGTAAAGCACCTTTATTGTAATATCTTACTTTATTAGTTGGAAATTTATTATTATCTATATCTCCATTATTAGCTAATACCTTAAATGTGACTAGTGAACTTATTTCTTCATTATTAGCAAGAGGACAATAAAAATTATACTTACTACCGCTTACTGGTAATGATATCTCTTCCCATTTTTCATACATCTTACCGTTATAGATGACATTGAATCCGAAGGTTACACTTTTTTTTGCAATCCATTCGCTTGTATCCATATCATTAACAAACCCTTTACCTCTTGTTTTAGTCGTTTTACCAATTCCTAATTGACCATTACCATAGAAGTCTCCTGTACTTGGAAAGTATATTTGGAAGGGGTAGTCCAAGTTAATGAAATTACCAGGGCTAACATTTTCATTTTGACCTAACCCTTCATCGTAAATGATTACTGGCTTATCAGCAGATATTGTATCACTTATTTCTTTGTAGCATTCGGGATAATGTCCTCCTTCATGGTGGGGTTCTGTGCAATTCAATGTTTTTACTGTTATATACTCAGGTTCTGATGAAATAATCTCAGGAGTAGTTATTTTTATCTTACCGTGACCACTATTAATTCCTGATGATGTGGTACCATTGGATACACCACCAATATATCCTGAACCACCAGCTCCTGATTGTTCTGTACCCGTGCGACCGCCATAATAACCGCCACCACCGCCGCCGCCGCTATCTGACGATGAACAGTTTTGACCTCTACCTATTTGATAACCTGATGTTTGCGTTCCTGGTGAATTATTAGAACCACCAGAGGTTCCCGATAGACCTCCACCATGTCCGCCTTCTTCTCTATCTTCTCCAGCACCGCCACCGCCGCCTGCGACAATAATTCTTGAAGATAGGGAGGTACTAGTTCTTATATCTGTAGCTCCACCTCCTCCAGAACCACATTCATCTGAACGACCATATTGGGAGCCTCTACCACCACCATTATATCCTCCATATGCATAACCATCTCTTGGATAGCCATCAGAACCTTTTCCTCCTACATATAGATACAACATGTCTCCTTTTTTTAGATATTTCTCTCCATAGGAATAGCCGCCTTTACCACCATATCCTCTATCATCGCTATAGCTTGTACCTCCTGCTGCGCCCCATGTTTCAAGTTTATAGATACCATCACAAGGTGCAGTAAAAGTCTGCTGTCTTCCAGTATGGTCATAAGTATATGTGGTAGCCTCTTGGGGTTGTATATAATTAGGGTTAACTACTCTTTTTGTTGTATAACAACTGGGTGTATGTTCATGTCCACCTGTATATTTACAATCTAAAACCCATTCTACTTCTTCTAGATCATCCTGACAATTACCCCCAATATTTTTGGTTGATGGTGTTCTTTGATCTCTTGATTTGGGGAGTGGTATGACTATGGCATTTTCTGCTGATACTGGATTGTGTATTACAATATCGTTAACTTTGGTATGATTATCAGAATAAGTTGTTTTGAATTTCTGTCCATTCATACCATATTCGCTATTTCTTGATTTACTATATGCTGTACTTCCACTACCACGTGATAATCTTAGTTCATAAAAGATGCTTGAATGTCCTGTTATATATTCTCCATTAGGTATTTCATCCATTATATCAAGTGACGTATTGATTAATCGTAATTCAGTTGAGGGTCTTGATGGTCTGCTTTTACCAAATGATTTACTATCAAATATAGTTGATACTCTTGTGCGATTACCTCTTCCTTTATATTTTTCATTTGGTTGATAATATTTTCCATTATAAGAACCAATATTTATATGATCTTCACTCCACTTAGCAGCTGATAGGGGATTATTATCCCACATTTCTTCTTTACTTGTCTTAGGTACTTCTAGTGATTCTGTTGTTTTTATTGTAGGTGAAGGATCTGACTGAAAGTATATGACAGACTGATCTCCTGATGATGTTTGTAGTATTAGAAAGTCTGAAATAGCAATGGCGTTGTTTGTTAGATTTCTTCTATAATCAAATTGTTTTTGCTCATTAACAGGTCCAGAGCCTTTACTATTACCACATTTATTATCTGAATCTCCTTCATTCCACGTTACAAAATCATGTTGATCTGTCTCAAGAGAGTATCTTAAGCGATGATTTCTACTTGTATCACTACTTGCTATATTCCAGAATATGTTTGGATTACCTTTCCTAACTGTAGCTGTTACTTTATCTGTGCCGATAATTTCTCTCATACCATCTACTTTTGACTGTTTGATTTCCCATACGTTTACCTTTTTTATTTTTAGATAATCAAATGTTATATTTTGGCTCCATGTATCACTATAGCCGCCAACTCTATGATTACAACATGGACCACAGCCTGTATGTCTTGAGAGTCCAGACCACACTTGCTGATATTCGGTATGGGATTCTTCTGGTTGTGTATCGGTAGCTTTTCTGGTTACAACTTTTTTAGGTGTAACACTGGTACTTTCTGCATGTACTGTTCCATCGTATCCCGTTATGGTTCTTGGTGTAGGAGCTCCAGGATTGGATTTGGACCATCCTCCTGACTTAGAGGACATACCACTTGTATGTAGAGGACCTATATGCTTATCTCTATTTTCACACCAAACTTCATTATATTTTGATAAATACCTTCTCGTTGCTGTTCCATTAGGTACATATTCAACTTCAATATCAACTATGAATTCTGATCCTCCTGATGCAAAGTAGAGGTTTCGTGTTGTAGGTGTTCCCGCCATAGCTTCAAATTGTTCATGATAGACATCACCTTGTTTGATTTCTGACCAATAACTTGGTGTAGACACGTACCCATCTGTTTCGGGTTTCCTATAGAATGATGCTACATCTGCAGATCCACTAAGAGGAATTGTTTTGTCACGTACTTTTACAGTTATATCTGCATCATATTCAAACTCTATGGTTTCTCCACCTGCTATTGGATATTGGGTAAGGTCGTCAGTATAATATAGTTTTTCGCCACTAAGGTAGTTAAGTAATTGTGTAGCACTAATATCATAGGTATAATTTGCTTGAGGCTGTATAATAGCTCCGCTTTTATCTCTTTTTAAGTTTACAGTGAGCTCTACGTTGCTGTTTCCAACAAAAACTTTCCAGTCTTCTAAACTTTTTGCACCTTGGGTAAGGTCGATAGTGATATTCGCCATTTGCCCAATTTTTTCGCCTTCAACCTGCTGACTATCTGGTTCAGCTTTTAATTGGTGAGTCCCTGTTGCTTGGACGGGGACGTAGTAGAAGATTATATTTGCTTCTTTAAAATAATCTTCTATAGGTTTAAAATAATCATCATCTTTACGTTTGTTTGCACCTATTAATGTTTTGAAATCATCTGTTATTGTTTCAATAGTACCATTATCCTTTTGAATAGTACATGAATGGTATTTATATCCAGGAAATACTTTTTTGGTATAAGTTTCTGACATCCCATAACTTAAAAAAACTTCTTTCTTTTCTTCATTGGGCATCATAGTATTATTTCCAAAAGTATCTTTAGTCATATGACTGATGATTACTTTTGAGTTAAATGGGGGAAATTCACGTCTTATACCATAGTCATCATCAAAATCATTAGGGTGAATCCAGCCTCTAGCATACATAATCCCTACTTCTTTATTTTTATATTCTCTACCATTAACTAGAGTGGGTTTTCCATCTAATGAATAATAGACTTCGTCTTGTGCGTTTTGTTTTTCTCCTTGATTATTAAGATGTCCTAGATAATTCTCATAAGTTCCTTTAACAATTTTAATTGTATATACGGGGTCTAGATATACAATCCCACCTTCTGTTAATAATTTATCTGCCCAACCTGGATTATTTCCCTCTTCTTGTTTTAATCTTGTAGTAATAGTATCATAAGGTATAGTAAATTTTGTTCTTATTGTTTTATCGTCTATATTCTTACTTATTTTATTGTCGGAATCTAATTTAATAACAACAGATTGTGTTCTATCTTCGTTAAACATCTGCCAACCAATAGTTGAGTATCTGATACCTGTGGTTGCTTTTACACCTTCTGTTATAAATATTAAATTGCAGAATTCATCAAATCGTAATTCATCGTCATCTGCATGACTATTTATAAATAATATATTTAATGCGACTACGAATATTAATGATATACTAATTAGCTTTTTCAATCTACTTCACTTCCTTAATTGGTGTTATGAAGTGTTCATCTGTAACAAGTCTTTCTGCTGTTTTCCATTTCTCCTCAGAGTGTCCTGCAAAATTCGCTAATTCGACATCTACTACACAAGTATATTTCTTTCCAAGTTCAACATTTCCATATCTAGTATAATTTTTTAACCACTCCATATCATTACAACTTTCAATTATATAATTCATTCTTCCTCTTATCATGATATCTCCATTAGTATATATGCAAGTTTCATCTGTTATGAATTCTGTATGCATAGATATCTGTTTTTTTGTTATCATATCAGCCCAGTAATTTATATGTTCTTCATTATCCCTTTTTATACGGTCATCAGCGGTCCAAGAAGAATTTTCTAAAAAGAACCATTTTAATTTTTCAACGTATTCTGTTTTATTATAAGTTCTATAATCCACATTATAGAAAGTTTCCATATAGTTTTTTCCAATTTCAACAAATTCCTTTACCTTATTCTCATCATAACGATTGACCAGCCACTCATGGTTTTCAATACGTTTTGTATAATCGTTTTCTAAATATGGATACTCCTGTAATTGTTGTATGATTTCCTCATTAGCCATTTCTTTCAAATCTACGGTATCACGCTTTAGAGTTATAGTAACTATATAATTAGTGCTATCCCACTCTACAATGGCACCCATTGCCTCACTAACAAATCTTACAGGAACATAAGTTCTAGAATCTTTTAATATAGCTTGTGTGTCCATGACCTGTGCTTTATCATCAACGGTTATTTCTTTTTTATCAATAACTAATTTAATAACTTTTTTATCGTATGTTATAGTTGCTTGTTGAAGGTCACCATCCCAGCTAACTTGACCACCTAATGCTTCACTGATGAATCTTATTGGAACAAGAGTTCTATTGTTAGCATCTATAAATGGTTGAGCATCTGGAAAATCCACAGTTTCACCTTCTACTGTCACCGTTACATAAGTTTCTGCTGTTACTGGTGATACCATCATTGCTGTTAGCATAATTACTACTACTACCATTAAATTTACTACTTTTTTCATTATAATTCTCCTCCTCATTATTGTTTTGGTGTTATGACTTAAATTAATTTACCATATTAGTTATATTAATTAATCATTATCTTTTTCAATCTACTGCACTTCCTTAATTGGTGTTATAAGACGTTCATCAGAAAGAAGCCTTTCAGCTGTCTCCCATTTTTCATCAGGCTTTTTTGCCTTAGTAATTATTTGAACATCTACCACACAAGTATAATTTTTACCAAGTTCAACATCTCCATATCTGGTATATTTTTTTAACCACTTCATGTCATTACAACTCTCAATTATATAATTCATTCTTCCTCTTATAAGGGTATATCCATTGGTATATATACAAGTTTCATCTGTTATGAATTCTGTATGCATAGCTATCTGCTTTTCTGTTATCATATCAGCCCAATAATTTATATGTTTTTCATTATCCCTATCTATTCGGTCATCAGCTACCCAACTAGAACTTTCTAAAAAAAACCATTTTAATTTATCTACATAGTTTTCCTTATTATAAGTTCTATAATCCACATTATAAAACGTTTCCATATAACTTTTTCCTATTTGTACAAACTCTTTTAGCTTATCCTTTCCATATCGATTGATCATCCATTCATTATTTTCAATACGATTAGTAAAACTATTCTCTACATATGGATATTCTTTCAATTGTTGTATAATTTCCTCATTAGTCATATCCTCCAAGTCTACGGTATCATGCCTTAGAGTTATAATAACAATATAATTAGTGCTATCCCATTCTACATTAGCACCCATTGCTTCACTAACGAATCTTACAGGGACATAAGTTCTAGAATCTTTTAATATAGCTTGTGTGTCCATGACCTGTACTTCATCATCAACAGTTATTTCTTTCTTATTAATAACTAATTTAATAACTTTTTTATCGTATGTTATAGTTGCTTGTTGAAGGTCACTATCCCAGCTAACTTGACCACCTAATGCTTCACTGATGAATCTTATTGGAACAAGAGTTCTATTATTGGCATCAATAAATGGTTGAGCATCTGGAAAATCCACAGTTTCACCTTCTACTGTTACCGTTACATAAGTTTTTGCTGTTACTGTTGATACCATCATTGCTGTTAACATCATTACTACTACCATTAAATTTATTAATTTTTTAATTATAATTCTCCTCCTCATTATTGGTTTTGATACTATGATTTAAGTGTATTAAATATTGGGTCTATTGAGTAATAATATCTTAATATATAATTATATGTTTTATTGTAAAATATTAATAAAATAATGTCAATATATAATGTTTTTTGTATAATAATTGTAACTTTAATAATACATTGCACAATTGTAAGTAATTTTAAATATAATCTTATAAATACGTGGGATCCATTTTGAATTGTATACTTAATATACACTATATTTAATATAAACGTTTTGCTATATATTCATAATTAGTGCAATATATCTTCTATACCATGGATAGTAATATATTGACCATAGCATTTATAATTAAATATATATTAATTACCCTAAAAAAAGGTTGCGTTAGATAAGCAGTAGTGTATAATGATTAATAAGATATTGGTACAGTTTTACTATGATTAATTAAAGCGTAAATAAGATTATGTTTTGTTGGTTATAATTTAGAAGTAATAAGATTTTTTATAGAAATCTGTATCTAATAAAAATCTGAAGATGTATTATTCCAATAAGTAATATAGAGGAGATTTGAGGTATCCCAATGAAATATGTTCAATTATTATATAATCCAATGTCTGGAAATCTAGATTTCCCAGCCTATTTAGATTTATTTATATCTATTTTTCAAGATGTAGGCCATGAGACTAGAATACATAGAACTAGAAACAAAGATGATATGGCGGATTATTTGACTAGCCAGGATCTAAGTAATTGTAGTGCAATAATTGTAGCGGGAGGGGATGGTTCGGTCAATCAAGTAGTAAACTGTATTATGAAAAATCATATTGATGTACCTTTAGGCGTAATTCCAGCAGGAACAGCCAACGATTTTGCATCCCATCTTAAGATGCCTTCAAGATATGGAGAATGTATTGAAGCCCTTGCTAAAATGAATGTTAAAAATATAGATGTTGGAAAAGTGAATGATAGATACTTTATTAATGTTTGCTGTGGAGGATTATTTACTAATATTTCCCAAAATATGGATTTAGAATTGAAGAATACTTTAGGAAAGTTGGGATATTATATCAAGGGTGTGCAGCAATTACCTAGATTTAGAAAAATCCGTTATAAGATTACTAATAAAAATCAAGTTCTAGATGATTATTTTTATTTATTCTTGGTTTTGAATGGGAAAAGTGCAGGTGGATTTAATAAATTAGGTGTAGATGCACAGATTGATGATGGTAAAATGGATTTTATCGGAATAAAAGCATGTACAATCAATGAAGTTGCAGTTTTATTTGGTAAAATATTAATTGGAGAACACCTCCAAGACAGAAATATAGTATTTTTCCAAGATAATAAAATAGATATAGAATGTGTAGAAGGACTAGATATGTTTAAAGAGTCAGATATTGATGGAGAAACTGGTCCAGAATATCCACTGCATATAGAAGTTAAGAAAAGGGCATTAAAAGTTATATGTAACTTATAAAAAAATTTACGGAGGTTAGTTATGATTAAATTAGAATTAGAAGAATTTGTTGAAGAAATTAAAGCCGAGATGTATGGCTATGAAGAAATAGAAGAATCTATGATTAATGATTGGGAAAGTAGATTCAGAGCGTGGTTAATTAAAGTAAAAGATAAAAAGATTAAAAATGATAGAATTAAGTTTGGACCTAATTCTATCAAAGTAGAGTTAAAAGATGAGACAGATATATTTAAAATAGCTGATAAATACTTAGTTGCTGTAGCACATAACGAAACAGATAAATACTTTACTGATTGGCAATTATAATTATTTGTTTTTGTTATTATGTACGTCTTCTGGCTTAGCCTTATCTAGGGCTTTTTCTATTGCGCCAAGAAGTAATGAGGAAGTATATTTAGTATCTGTTTTAATGCTTAGGTTTTCAAAACTGGTATCATTGACAAGTTGAATTTCAAGGTCACTCAATGTTGGTACTAGGGCAGGGTTAAGTGTTGCTATAGCACTGTCTAGATTAGTTAGATTAATTGAATTGATATGATTTTTATCAACCACAACTTCAACATTAACTGGTTGATTTTCAATTACAATGGATGATGTATAAACTCCAGGAACATAAGTAGCCATTACAGGTGCTTTAGTATCATTTTTATTATTGAACATGAAGATAAGCAATAATATTAAACATATTCCAACTATTACAAATAGTACAGTGTATATTATTTGTTTTAGTTGTAGAACTATAATTTTGGTTGATCGCATAATTGCCTCCTTATACAAATAGTCCGATTAATATATTTTATTTAAGATAGGACTAAAATATGAAGGTTATGCAAAATTATTTTATATAATTTTTAAAATAGCATTATGAAGATTCCAAAATAAGAATTTGATACGCTTATAAGTTTAATTAAATAATTATTATGAATGAGCAAGTATTTAAATCTTTTCAACTTATAAAATCAAAGGGAACTAAAGTATCGACCTGCTTAAACAATGGAGAGGATGAAAAGGCTTAATGATGAAGCAAAGCAAAATAATTGAAATATCCAAATTAATTGTGTTAGTGATGATGGTAGTATTAATGAGTGTATCGTGTAAGATGATGGATCCAGATGAAAATAATACAGAGATAAATAATAATGACGAAAAAGATAATGATATTGAGTCAGAAACAGATAAAAAAGATGAAGTTGAAGATAATGTAGAAAATGTTGACATAAAAGAAGAAACAGAAGTTAAAAAAACAGTAGAGATTGATTATCAAGCAGTAAAACCTAATGAGTTAGGACATATTATGGTTATTATGTATCATGGTATCATAGATTTACCACCTTATCATGTAACAGAAGAACAATTTCTTGAACAATTACAGTATATGTATGACCATAAATATAGACCAATATCTGTTAGAGATTATATAGATAATAATGTTAACGTTGAAGCAGGTTATACTCCTATTGTATTTACTTTTGATGATGGGCTCAGTTCAACTTTTTCATTAATTGAAGAGGACGGAAAATTAGTTCCTAAGCCAGGAACTGCAATCGAAATAATGGAAAGATTTTCTAAGGAACATCCTGGATTTGATAGCAAAGCTGGGTTATATATAAATGGTCAAAAGATATTTGAAGGTGCAGGAACTGTTGAAGATAGAATCAAATGGTTAGTAGATCATGGATATGATGTAGGAAATCACACAGCTTCTCATGATAAAACGCAGATGTTAAGTAAATTAGATTCAAGACAAATAATGAAAAACATTGGTGTAGTTGATCAGATCATCAAGAATGCCGTACCAGATTATACAGTTGATTCATTAGCATATACCTTTGGAAATAGACCAGTAAAAGCCTTACGTAATCTAGTTTTAAATGGTGAATACAATGATATCAAGTACAATTACGCAGTAGCTTTTAAAGAAGGGGCAAGTCAGCCTTATTACCCACCACTACATATAAAATTTGATCCATTAAATGTGGCTAGGGCTAGAGGTTCAAAAGGGGATATTCAGGATATGGGGTGGTTTTTTGAAGAATATGAAAAACATCCAGAGAGAAAATATGTTTCTGATGGGAATCCAAACAGAATATCAATATTAGAGAAACATGAAGAATTCGTTAACAAAGATAAATTAGGAGATAAAGAGCTATACTTATATAAATTAAATTAATAATGAAAATGACCTAATCAACATATGATTGGGTCATTTTTTTCTTAACATA